>JAGPGI010000054.1 GCA_018056045.1 Paracoccus sp. (in: a-proteobacteria) | reverse complement strand
CAGGCCGTTCTTGAGCCAGCCATCCAGCAGCGCGCCACCCATCCGCCCGCAACCGATCAGCACCAGCCCGCGGGCGTTCAATTCCGAAATATCCGTCATGCGCTCCTGTCCCTGTCCCGGCCCCTGAGCGGGCGCGCGCGATAGCAGGGCCCTGCCCCGTCGCGGGCGATCCCGGCCCTCATCTGCGTAAGGTTTTAGCCACAACCGCGGGGCGGGGAAAAGGACCTTATCGGCCTGCCGGCCGATGCCGGTTCCGAAAATCCCTCAGCATCAGGCGCGCCCGTAAGCCTCGGTCATGGCGATATTCATCGCCGTTTGGGGCGTGGCATCCCCCCAGCAGGCCAGCTGGAAGCAGGGGTAAAAGCGTTCCGCCGCCATGATCGCATTGCCGATCATCTGGTCGATCTGCCCGGGGCTGGCCATGGCATCGCCCGAGAGCACCAGACCGTAGCGCCAGACCATCAGCCGCTGCTGCGACCAGAAGGTGAAGCCGCCATCCCAGACCTGATCATTGGCAAGGTTCAGCACTTCGTAAAGCTGGGGCAGCCGCTCGGCCGGAGGGTCCATGTCAAAGGTGCAGATCAGCCGCAGCACCTCTTCGCCCGGAGACCAGGCCAGCGTGATCGAATAGGTCCGCCACTGCCCCTCGACCGCCATGGCGATCTGATCTTCGGCCAGCCGGTCGAAATCCCAATCGTGATGGGTGGCGACGGTTTCGACGATGTCGATCGGATGGATCTCGTCGCTATGGATGAAGTCCAATTGTGCCATGCCCTGTCCCTGCCTGTCCGGGGTGAGGCTGACCCACCCCTATCCTTGGTGGTCCCAACTACACCCGGCGTAGTTTCCCGAATGTACCTACCAGATATCGTGGTACGGTTCCATGAGGGTGTAAAGCGAAAATTCGGTTACCACGGTATAACGGCCGATCCTCGCCGCTTGACGCGCGCAGGTTGCGGGGCTTCATGGCGCTAGGCAAGCCCCGAGTGAACAAGAGGTAAACGGATGCGCGATCATGGCGGCGATATCGACCGGGCGGCGGGGCGATTCGGGCGCAGGGACTGGATCGACCTGTCGACGGGCATCAACCGCAGGCCGTGGCAGGCCGCGCCCCTCTCCGCCCATGCGCTGACCGCGCTGCCGACCCGCGCGGATGAGGCGCGGCTCTGCGCGCTGGCCGCGGCGCGATTCGGCTGCGCGGCGGATCAGGTCCTGCCCATGGCCGGGGCCTCGGCCGCGATCCAGCTTTTTCCGCATGTGCTGGCAGGACGCCGCGCCGCCGTGCTGTCGCCGACCTATAACGAACACGCGGCCAGCCTGCGCGCGGCGGGCTGGCAGGTCGAAACGCCGCAGGATGTTGAGGGTCTGGCCGGCGCCGATTTGGCGGTAATCGTCAACCCGAACAATCCCGATGGGCGCGAATTCACCCCGGCGCAGATCGCCGGGATCGCCGCCACGGTCGGGCATCTGATCGTCGACGAAAGCTTTGCCGATCCGCGCCCGGACCTGTCCGTGGCCCCTGCCCGGCCCGCGAACGTGACCGTGCTGCGATCCTTCGGCAAATTCTGGGGGCTGGCCGGGCTGCGGCTGGGCTTTGCCATCGCCGCCCCCGACCTGCTGGCCCGGCTGGCCGAGCGCGCCGGCCCGTGGTCGGTCAGCGGCCCGGCGCTGGAAATCGGCGCGGCGGCGCTTGAAGACCAAAAATGGTCCGAGGAGACCGTAACATGGCTCT
The DNA here is from genome assembly GCA_018056045.1 of Paracoccus sp. (in: a-proteobacteria). Classification (GTDB taxonomy): domain Bacteria; phylum Pseudomonadota; class Alphaproteobacteria; order Rhodobacterales; family Rhodobacteraceae; genus Paracoccus. The sequence continues at coordinate 9,248 of JAGPGI010000054.1, read as the reverse complement.
CCGAGGCGGCGCTGCATCTGGACCAGATCGTCACCCAACACGGATGGCGGCTAACGGGGGGCACGCATCTTTTCCGGCTCTATCACACCCCAGACGCCCAGACGGCGCAGGATCGACTGGCCCGCGCCGGCATCTGGGGACGGGTTTTCCCGTGGCATCCGCATTGGCTGCGGCTGGGCATTCCCGGCGACCGGGCCGAGTTCGCGCGTGTCGAGGCCGCCCTTACAGCAGCCGGTTGACATGCCCCATCTTGCGGCCCGGGCGCGCCTCGCCCTTGCCGTAAAGATGGACCTGCACGCGCGGTTTGCGCAGCAATTCGGGCAGGCGTGCCATGTCGTCGCCGATCAGGTTTTCCATCTCGACATCGGCGTAACGCTGGCCATCGCCCAAAGGCAGGCCGGCGACGGCGCGGATATGCTGCTCGAACTGGTCGACGGCGCAGCCGGCCTGCGTCCAGTGCCCCGAATTGTGAACGCGCGGCGCGATCTCGTTGACCACCAGCCCCTGCGGGGTCACGAACAACTCGACCCCCATCACGCCGACATAATCCAGCGCATTGACGATTTTCGCCGCCATCAGAACGGCATCGGTCAGCAGCGTGCCGGGCAGCCCGCAGGGCACGGTGGTCGTGCGCAGGATCCCCTCGCGATGGACGTTCAGGCCGGGATCATAGGCCGCGACCTGCCCGTCGGCGCCACGCGCCACGATGACGCTGATCTCGGCGGTGAAATCGACAAACCCCTCGAGCACCGAGGGGGCGCCGGTCCAGTCGCGCTGCGCGGCGTCGCGAAAGCGGATCTGGCCCTTGCCATCATAGCCCATGCGCCGGGTCTTGAGGATCGCGGGCGCCCCCAGATCGGCCAGCGCGGCAGGCAGGTCGGCCTCGGTTTCCACATTGCGATAGGGCGCGGTCCTCAGCCCGATCCCGGCCAGAAAATCCTTTTCCGTCAGCCGGTCCTGCGACACCGCCAGCGCCCGGCGGTTGGGGCGGATCGGCCGGATCGATTCCAGCAGGTCCAGCGCCGCTGTCGGCACGTTTTCGAATTCATAGGTTATGACGTCGACCGATTCGGCAAAGGCGCGCAGAGCGGCCTGATCCTCATAGGGTGCGTTCGTCACCGCATGGGCCACATCGCCTGCAGGCGCGGCGGCGGGTTCATAGATATGGCAGCGATAGCCCAGACGGCTGGCCGCGACCGAAAGCATGCGGCCAAGCTGGCCGCCGCCCAGAATGCCGATGGTCGAACCGGGGGCAAGCTCAGTCATCCTTGGGCTCCTGCGGGATGGATGCGGACAGCGCCGCGCGCCAGGCATCCAGCCGCGCCGCCAGCGCCGGGTCGGAAATCGCCAGAATCCCCGCCGCCATCAGCCCGGCATTGGCGGCACCCGCCGCCCCGATGGCCATGGTCGCGACCGGATAGCCCTTGGGCATCTGCACGATCGAATAAAGCGAATCGACGCCCGACAGCGCCTTGGTCTGGACCGGCACGCCGATCACCGGCACCCGGGTCTTGGAGGCCATCATGCCCGGCAGATGCGCCGCTCCGCCCGCGCCTGCGATGATGACCTTGAGCCCGCGCTCCACGGCCGTCTTGCCATAGTCCCACAGCCGGTCGGGCGTGCGATGGGCGCTGACGATCCTGGCCTCATAGGCGATGCCCAACTCGTCAAGGATGGTCGCCGCCTCGCGCATGGTGGACCAGTCGGACTGGCTGCCCATGATGATTCCGACGGGTTTGTCCATGGCGATCCCCCTGACTGTCGCGTTTGCCCCGCCCTAGCGCGACGGACGCGCGCATGCAATCAGGCGCGGAAAATCAGGCAATGATATCGGGGGTCAGCTCGTCCTCAAGCCGGGCGATGCGGTCCTTGAGCGAAAGTTTCTGCTTCTTCAGCCGCTGCAGGGTCAGCGAATGGGTCAGGCTTTGGACCGCCAGCGCGGCGATGGCCTCGTCGAGATCACGATGCTCGCGCCGCAGGACCTCCAGCCGGGTGCGGGCGATTTCCTCGTGGGACATTTCGTGATGGGCGTTCATGTCGGGCCTCGGGCTGGACTTGAACGCTTATAGCCCGGCACAAGCGCAGTGTTAATGGGGTGTTAACCGCTTCCCCCAAACTGGTTAACGAGCCGCCGCATCTTGCGGATCGGGACCCGCGTTCACATATTGGGCTTGCCGGATCGCCATCCTGGGGTCTGGCCGACAGTCGCTTTGCTGCAAAGGGCTTGGGAAAATGACCAAGATAAGTCTGGCCGCACATCCGTTTCTGCTGGGGTTCGACCAGCTCGAGCGTCTGGCCGAACGGGCCGCCAAGGGCGCCGAGGGCTATCCGCCCTATAATATCGAACATCAGGGCCCGAACGGGTTCCGCATCACGCTGGCCGTGGCCGGGTTTTCCGACGACGATCTGGCCATCACGCTCGAGGATCGCCAACTGGTGATTCGCGGCCGTCAGGCCGAGCCAGAGGCGGACCGCGTCTTCCTGCATCGCGGCATCGCCGCCCGCGCCTTTCAGCGCAGCTTCGTGCTGGCGGACGGGGTCGAGGTGGTCTCGGCGGGGCTGGAAAACGGGCTTTTGAACATCGACCTGCGCCGGTCTGTGCCCGACAGCATCGTGCAAAGCATTCCGATCAGCCGCAAATGAAAGGGGATCGAACATGAACGAGAAATTTGATTTCAGCCCGGAAACCTCGGGCAATACCGTCTATATCCGCCGCGTTGCGCTGGACACGCTGCCCGACGATGTCCGCCGGCAGGTGCCCGATGTGGACGCGCTTTACGCCGTCCATGGCATCGATGGCGAAAGGCTGGCGCTGGTCAAGGACCGCGAACTGGCCTTCGTGCTGGCCCGCCAGAACGAGCTGACCCCGGTCAGCGTGCATTAAAGGCCGGCATCCGGCCATATCGGCGGGCGGATCGGCCGCGATCTGCCCGCTGGCTTGCGCTAGGCGCATTCATTGCGGATGCGCCGCGCGCAAGAGCAGCAGATGAAAATCGCAAACCCGGCCGGCAAGGTATCTTGCTGGTCGCCGGTCTGGGGGTGCCAGACCGGCGCTGGGGGTTTGCCGGAGGGCGCGGTCATGGCGCCAGCCAGCCTCTCATGCGGCTCCGTCACCCTGATAGGCCAGCGCCTGCGTCGACCATTGCCAATGCGCCGTCAGCGCGTTCATCAGGCAATGGCGACAAACCTTTCCGCCCTCCCATTCCGCGAACAGGTCGCGGCGCGGCACGACCGCCTCGGGCGCGGTCTGGGCAAGGGGCTGCGCGTTGCGAAAAGCAAGCTCCTTGCCGGTGACATTCTGTCCGCAAAAGGTCTGCGTGGTTCCGGGCACCTGCAGGTGCAGCCTGCCCCGTTGCGAGATCAGCACCAGACAGCGCTGCATGTCATCGACGACCAGCGCGCTCATCGGCCCGATCAACTGGTTCTGCAAGGGACAGAACAGCGCCGCCCAGTTTTCGCCATCCGGCTCGACGCTGATATGCACCGGGATCAGCTCATCCACATCCGACAGCGGCATGGCCGGAAAGCGCGGCTCGGGCATGCCCGCCACCGTCGCCTTGCGAATGACCAGCCCCTTGGGATTGGTTTCGCCAACCGTCAGGAACCGGCTGTATAGATCGTCCAGAACCGCATAAACGATCGCACAATAGGTCGCATAACGCGTACTACCATCCGGGAAACGAACACTCGCCATCCAGGTTGCCACGACCGTCCCCTTTTCGACCGGTTCGCCACGCCGAAACCAATCACAAGCTGACGAATCTTCGCCAGAAAATCAATGGATTGGATACAATTCTATGCGTCAGTCCGGCCAACCGTAGCGGCCGAGCATCGCCCTGACGGCGCGGTCGTTTCCATCCCCGGCCAGATTGGTCGCGCGCAGGTTCTGCGCCTGTGTATCGGGCCATTCGGTGATGCGGAACCGCCCGCCGATCTTGGCCGGGCGCGAGCCCCGCAGCCGGTGCATCCAGTAAAGCCAGACATCATCGGCCAAGGGCGCCAGGTCCTGAAACCGCGCCGCGTCGGTCACGTCTTCGTGAAAGACGCCGGGCGCGTAGAGGACCCCACCCACCCCGGTCGGAAAGACCAAACGCCCGGTCTCGGGCGTCTCGATATTGCGCCGCCAGTCGTCATAGCTGCGGGGCTGGTCGCCCGCCATGGTCACGCGATGGGCGCGATGGGCGGCCACCCCGGCCCCGGCATGGGCGACCAGCCGCTCCAGCCAGTCCGGACCGTAATAGATATCGTCATCGGCGGTGACGATATGGGCGTCGGGCGCCTCGATCAGCGTCGGCACGATCTTCTTATAGGAGCGCCAGTTCGGACAGATCCGCACCTCGAGCCCCGGCAGATGCGCGGCACGCGGCAGCAACGCCTCATGCCCGGCGTCCAGCCAGAGGATCACCCGGTCGGCGCGAACGCTTTGCGCCAGCAACGAGCGCAGCACCAGATGCAGATGGGCAAAGCGCGCCGGATAGCTGGTCAGGCTGATCACCAGTTCCGAGGGCAGACCGTGCGGGCGCGGCTGGAGGTCGCGGGACATGATCTCGGCCTCGGCCCGGGCGATGCGGCGGGCATGCTTCCAGCGCCGGAAGGCGTCCGCGATCATCCCTGCCATGCCTTGCGCAGCCAGTCGATATTGCCGATGCGGCGATACCATTTATGGCCGCGACCGGCAAAGACATCCTCCATCTTGGGGGCACCGGCAAAGAGCACGATCTTGGCCCGCGCCGGCAGCTTGGGATCGCACAGATAGCTTTGGATATTGCGCGGCACGCAGTCATTCTTGAAGCTGACGCACCAGCCGCGCGGCCAATAATGCAGATGACCATGCGCGGCCAGTTGCGCGGACTGGAACTGCTGGCTGATCTCATAGCCGGCGGTCGCGGCGACCGGATCGGCCAGATAGGCGTCAAGGATATAGCTGTGCGCGCCCACGACATAGCGAAAGACCGAGCTGTTGCCCACCGAGTGCAGGAAACGGTCGCGTTCGGGGTTCAACCGGCGCAGCGGCTTGGGTCGAAACAGGTCGTCATCGCGGATGATGAAATATTCGCCCGGCAGGTCGAAGAAGTCGGACAGGTCATCGACCACCACCAGATCCAGATCCAGAAACAGCGCCGTCATGCCGGTGAAACCGCCCAGATCGGCGCGAAACAGCGCCAGCTTGCGCCAGCGGGTGTCGCCATGCCCCTTGGGCAGGCCCAGTTCCGGCAAGGGCAGCGCCTCGACGCCCGGATCGATGCCCTCGGCGTCGTCGGTAAAGCAGATGAAGCGATGCGGGCGGGCCAGATGGCGCTTTACCTGACGGTAAAGCCGGTTGACGTCCTCGGCGCCATAGATCGTGCCCCATTTCATCGTCAGGATCAGAACGGGCTCGGTCATTGGCACTCCCTTCACATCGTCTATCCCGCGATATGCCAAGGGGCCGCCCTGGTCAACGCCGGCGCGGCCCCCGAAATGTCACTTTTCCCGGCTTATTTCAGGCCGATCAGCCCCATGCCTTCCAGCTTCAAGAGCACCTGCTGGGCGGCGTGATCGACATCGACGCCCTCGGTCTGGACGCGCAGCTCGGGGTTCACGGGCTCTTCATAGGGGTCCGAGATGCCGGTGAATTCCTTGATCTTGCCTTCGCGCGCCAGCTTGTAGAGGCCCTTGCGGTCGCGGCGCTCGCATTCCTCGAGCGTGGTCGCGACATGGACCTCAATGAAGGCGCCGCCGGCCTCGACCATCTCGCGCACGGCGCGGCGGGTCGCGGTATAGGGCGCGATCGGGGCACAGATGGCGATGCCGCCATTCTTGGTGATCTCGCTGGCGACAAAGCCGATGCGCTTGATGTTGATGTCGCGATGTTCCTTGCTGAAGCCCAATTCCGAAGACAAGTGCTTGCGCACCACGTCACCGTCCAAGAGCGTCACCGGACGGCCGCCCATCTCCATCAGCTTGACCATCAGAGCGTTGGCGATGGTCGACTTGCCCGAACCGGAAAGCCCGGTGAAGAACACCGTGAAGCCCTGCTTGTTGCGCGGCGGCGAGGTGCGGCGAAGCTGGGTCACCACCTCGGGGAAGCTGAACCATTCCGGGATTTCCAGACCTTCGCGCAGGCGGCGGCGCAGTTCGGTGCCCGAGATATCCAGAATGGTCGCGCCCTCCTCGACCTCGTCGCGGGGCTCGTATTGCGCGCGTTCCTGCACATAGACCATCTGTTTGAAATCGACCATTTCGATGCCGATTTCGTCCTGATATTTGCGGAACAGTTCCTGCGCGGCATAGGGATCGTAGAAATCCTCGCCCTTGCTGTTCTTGCCCGGGCCGGCATGGTCGCGGCCGACGATCATATGGGTCAGGCCGTGGTTGCGGCGGATGATGCCGTGCCAGACCGCCTCGCGCGGGCCGCCCATGCGCATGGCAAGGTTCAGCAAGCTCAGATGCGTGGTCGCGGCCGGGTATTTGTCCAGCACTGCCTCATAGCAGCGCACGCGGGTGAAGTGGTCCACATCGCCCGGCTTGGTCATGCCGACGACCGGATGGATCAGCAGGTTGGCCTGTGCCTCGCGCGCGGCGCGGAAGGTCAGTTCCTGATGGGCACGGTGCAGCGGGTTGCGGGTCTGGAAAGCGACGATGCGGCGCCAGCCCAGCTTGCGGAAATGCGCGCGCAGCTCGTTCGGGGTGTCGCGGCGGCCGCGGAAATCGTAATGCGTCGGCTGCTGGATGCCGGTGATCGGGCCGCCCAGATAGACCGGGCCTGCGGTATTGTGCAGATAGTTCACCGCCGGATGCGCCAGATCGTCGGCGCCAAAGACCTGCTCGGCCTCATGCGCCTTGTTCGGGACCCATTTGTCGGTGACCGACAGGATCGCCAGAATGACGCCTTCCTGATCGCGCAGCGCGATGTCCTGCCCCGGCTCGATGGTGTCGGCGAAGGCCTGGCTGACGTCCAGGTTGACCGGAATCGGCCAGATATCGCCGGTGGTCAGGTGCATGTCATCCACGACCGAGTTGTAATCGGCCTCGGTCAGGAAGCCTTTCAGCGGATAGAAGCCGCCATTCATCAACAGTTCAAGGTCGCAGATCTGGCGCGGGGTCAGATCCCAGGACGGCATGTTGCCGGCTTCGACCTTCAGCTTCTGCGCAGAATCGGCGCTGACATAAAGTTCGGGGATCGGGGCGAGGTTGGGCTGGGTCATCGGATACTCGGCGGTTTGATCAGGGCCTGAACAGCTGGCCCACAGCGAAGAGGGACGTGGCGGCCGAAAAACTCCCGGCCCCCGGTTTTCGGCTTGGCCTTAGCCGTCAAATTTCGCGGATTCAACAGAAGGTTTCAGGGTTTTCCCGCACTGTGTCGCATATCGGCCATGCATCGCCAAAAGGCCGGAAAACCGTCGAAAAGGCTTGGTTTCCGCGCCCCGGCGCGCCGCCGCAAAGGCTTTCGCGGCGGCTGTGAAAGGCCGGAACGCCGTCCCGGCCCAAGCGTCTCAGGCGGGAATTTCCGCCTCGTCCGGGGCGGGGGCGCCGGCCATGTGATGATCGGCCAGCCAGCGTTCGGCGTCCAGCGCCGCCATGCAGCCCATGCCGGCGCTGGTCACCGCCTGACGATAGATGTGGTCGGTCAGGTCGCCCGCCGCAAAGACGCCGGGAATCGAGGTGCGGGTCGAACCCGGCTCGACCTTCACATAGCCGCCGTGATGCAGATCAAGCTGGTCTGCCACCAGTTCCGAGGCCGGCGCATGGCCGATGGCGACGAAAACCCCGTCCGCGGGCACGGTCTGCTCAGTGCCGGTCTTGACGTTGCGCAACCGCACGCAGGTGACGCCCAGGGGCTGTTCGTCGCCCTGGACCTCCAGCACCTCATGGTCCCAGATCACGTTGATCTTGGGGTTTTTGAACAGCCGGTCCTGCAGGATCTTTTCAGCGCGCAGGCTGTCGCGGCGATGAACCAGCGTCACCTTGCTGGCGAATTTGGTCAGAAACAGCGCCTCTTCGACGGCGGTATTGCCGCCGCCGATCACCACCACCTCGCGGTTGCGATAGAAAAAGCCGTCGCAGGTCGCACAGGCCGAAACGCCAAAACCCTTGAACTTCTCTTCGCTTTCCAGCTCGAGCCAGCGGGCCTGCGCGCCGGTGGCAAGGATCACCGCATCGGCGGTGATGCGGCGCCCCGAATCCAGTTCGGCCACGAAGGGACGCGCCTTCAGGTCCAGCCGCGTCACCGTATCGACAAAGATGCGCGCGCCCATTGCGGCGGCATGGGCCTCCATCCTGACCATCAGGTCGGGGCCCTGGATCTCGGTCTCGCCCGGCCAGTTCTCGACCTCGGTGGTGATGGTCAGCTGGCCGCCCGGCTGCATGCCCTGGATCAGCACCGGCTCCAGCATGGCGCGCGCGGCATAGACGGCGGCGGTGTAGCCGGCCGGTCCCGAGCCCACGATCAGCACGCGGCTATGGGCAGGAAATTCGGTCTGGGCAGGGGTGGGGGCGTGGGACATGGGGCGGAACCTTTCGCTGTGCCGCGCTTAGGTAATCACCCCCGGCCCGGCATGCAATCCGCCCGCTGTCCGGCTCGCGTCGTAAGGGAATTTTTGAAATTATATTGCGCAAACTACCCCGGCACGGTAGTTTCCGGCAAAAATTCAGGCCGATATCCCGGCCCACGAGGTCATCATGAGCGCCGCCCGACTGGACGAAATCGACCGGAAAATTCTTGCCGAATTGCAGGCGGATGGCCGGATGACCAATGTCGAGCTGGCCCGCCGCGTCGGCATTTCGGCGCCGCCCTGCCTGCGCCGCGTCCGCGCGCTTGAGGAAATGGGCTATATCCGCGGCTATCACGCCGATATCGACGCGCGCGAACTGGGCTTTGAGGTGCAGGTCTTTGCCATGGTGCGTCTGATCAACCAGTCCGAGCGCGATCTGGCCGCCTTCGAGACACTGGCCCAGAACTGGCCCTTGGTCCGCGAATGCCACATGCTGAACGGCGAGATCGACTTCATCCTGAAATGCGTCTCGCCCGACCTGCCGACATTCCAGCGCTTCCTGACCGAGCATCTGACCTCGGCCCCGAATGTCGCCTCGGTCAAGACCAGCCTCGTGATCCGCTGCGCCAAGGATGAGCCGGGCGTGCCCTTCTCGATCGTCGAGGAACGCGCGGCAACGCAAGGCCAGGACTGGCGGGGCTAGCGCGAGGGAACGTAATCCGTTTCCAGCAGATAGTCCTTTTTCGGGCCGGTGACGCGGTGGCGGATCACCAG
>JAGPGI010000381.1 GCA_018056045.1 Paracoccus sp. (in: a-proteobacteria) | reverse complement strand
TCGCTCTATCGTGCCGATCCCGCCAAGCGCCGGGATTACGATGCATGGCAGCCCGAATAAGATGATGAACAGCGCCGCCGAACGGGCCGAGCTTTGGGTTGGCGCGGCCGTTCTGGCCATTGCCGGCGGCTTTCTGGCATGGTCCAGCGCCGGCAGCGGCTTTGCGGCGCAGCTTGGCGGCGGCTATGAATTGCGCGCGGCATTCCCGAATGTCGACGGGATCGAGGTCGGCACCGATGTGCGCGTGGCCGGGGTCAAGGTCGGACGGGTATCGGCGGTGACCCTGAACCCTCAGACCTATTTCGCCGAGGCCCAGCTGCGCATCCCCGACACGATCCGCCTGCCCAGCGACAGCGCCGCGCTGATCCAGTCGGACGGGCTGCTGGGCGGCTCGTATATCGAGCTGCAGCCGGGGGGCGCTCCCGACGATCTTGAACCAGGGGACGAGATCGAGGATGTGCAGGGCGCTGTCAGCCTGATCTCGCTGATGATGAAATTCGTGGATTCGCAAGCCTCCGAGGATGGCAATGAATAAGCATCTGATCCGCGCCGGACTCTGCCTGTTGCTGGCTTCAACCCCGGTACTGGCACAGGACAGCGAGGAAATGTCGGAAGAGGATAGCCAGCTGATGGTTGATCCCGCCTTCAGCGACGACCCCGCGGCGGTGGTGCCGGCCGAACCTTCGGCGGCCGAGCGTCAGGCGGCGGTTGCGGCGTCGCGCGGACCGCAGACGGCGCGGGGCGGCAGCGCTATGCTGCGCGGGCTCGACAAGGTGACGGGACAGACGCGCGAGCTGACATTGGCCGTCGGCGAACGCGTCGAATTCGGCCGGCTTGAGGTCCTGTTGGCCGAATGCCGTTTCCCTGCCGCGGATCCGTCGTCTGACGCATTTGCCGAAATGACGATCACCGACAAGAAAGCCAATTCGCGGGTTTTCTCGGGCTGGATGATCGCCTCGTCGCCGGCGCTTTCGGCGCTGGATGATCCGCGTTACGACGTCTGGGTGGTCTCCTGCACCAAGGCCTGAGGCTCGGGCAGGGCATGGGCGGTGAAATCGGCGCGCTGCTTCAGCGCATGCGCCAGTTTCTGGTGATATTCGCTGCGCGGGATCGTCCGCCCGCCCATCGAGGCCAGATGCGGATTGGGATATTGCGTGTCCCACAGCACGAAGCCGCAGCGCGCCAGATGCGCTGACAGCCAGATCAGCGCGGCCTTTGAGGCATTGTCGCGGCGCGAGAACATGCTCTCGGCAAAGAACGCTCCGCCCAGAGACAGCCCGAAGACCCCGCCGATCAGCGTGTCATCCTGCCAGATTTCCAGCGAATGGGCATGGCCAAGGGCGAAAAGCTCGGCGTAAAGCGCCAGCAGCTCGTCATTGATCCAGGTCTCGTCGCGATCGGCGCAGCCCTTGACCACTCCCATGAAATCGCGGTCGATGCTGGCCTGCCAGCGGCTTTGGCGCAGCAACTGCCGCATCGAGCGCGAGACATGCACGCCCCCCACCGGCAGCACGCCGCGATGCGTCGGCTCGAACCAGAAAAGCTCGGGCTCGCTGGCCGAGGCCGCCATGGGAAAGATCCCCATGGCATAGGCCTCAAGCATGGCCCGCGCGGTCAGCTTGCCAAGCATCCGGACGCCGCGCACACGGGCTTAACCGGCGTTCGCTGCGGCCTTGGCCGCCAGCCATTTTTCCAGCCAGTGGATGGAATAGTCGCCCTTCTGGATGTCGGGGTTTTCCAGAAGCTCGCGAAACAGCGGGATCGTGGTGTCCACACCGTCCACGATCAGCTCGCCAAGGGCGCGTTGCAGACGCGCCAGCGCCTCGGGGCGGTCGCGGCCATGCACGATCAGCTTGCCGATCAGGCTGTCGTAATAGGGCGGGATGCGGTAGCCGTCATAGATGGCGCTGTCCATCCGCACGCCAAGGCCGCCCGGCGCGTGATACTGGCTGATCCGCCCCGGCGAGGGGGTAAAGTTCGGCAGTTTCTCGGCATTGATGCGGACTTCGATGGCGTGGCCGTTGATCTTGAGATCCTGCTGGCGGAACTCCATTTCCTCGCCGGCGGCGACAAGGATCTGCTGGCGGACAAGGTCCACACCGAAGATCGCCTCGGTCACCGGATGTTCGACCTGCAGGCGGGTGTTCATCTCGATGAAATAGAACTCGCCATCCTCAAACAGGAATTCGATGGTGCCGGCGCCGCGATAGCCAAGTTTCGCCATGGCATTGGCGCAGATGCCGCCGATTTCGGCGCGCTGTTCGGGGGTGATGACGGGGCCGGGGGCCTCTTCCAGCACCTTCTGGTGACGGCGTTGCAGCGAACAGTCACGCTCGCCCAGATGCACTGCCTTGCCACGACCGTCGCCAAAGACCTGAATCTCGATATGGCGCGGGCGCTGCAGATATTTCTCGATATAGACCTCGTCATTGCCGAAGGCGGCCTTGGCCTCGGCGCGGGCGGTGCGGAAGGCAGTTTCCAGCCCGGCCGCGTCCTGTGCCACCTTCATGCCGCGCCCGCCGCCGCCGGCGGTGGCCTTGATGATGACCGGATAGCCGATCTTGGCCGCGACGGTCTTTGCCGTCTCGACATCGGGCACACCGCCATCCGATCCGGGCACCACCGGGATGCCCAGTGCCTTGGCGGTGTCCTTGGCGGTGATCTTGTCGCCCATGATGCGGATATGCTCGGCCGAGGGGCCGATGAAGGTGATGCCGTGGTCCTCGAGCATCTGCACGAAGCCGGCATTTTCCGACAGGAAGCCATAGCCAGGGTGGATCGCCTGCGCGCCGGTGATCTCGCAGGCCGAGATGATGGCGGGCATCGACAGGTAGCTTTCGGGCGAGGGCGGCGGGCCGATGCAGACGGATTCGTCGGCCATGCGCACATGCATGGCGTCGGCATCGGCGGTCGAATGCACCGCGACCGTGGCGATGCCCATCTCGCGGCAGGCGCGGATCACGCGCAGCGCGATCTCGCCACGGTTGGCGATCAGGATCTTGTCGAACATGGCGCTTGCCTCACTCGACGACCATCAGGGGCGAGCCGAACTCGACCGGATTGCCGTCATCGACCAGAATGCGTTTCACGGTGCCCGAACGCGGCGAGGGGATGTGGTTCATCGTCTTCATCGCCTCGACGATCATCAGCGTGTCGCCTTCCTTGACCTGCTGGCCGATGGTGACGAAGGGCGTCGCGCCCGGCTCGGCCGACAGATAGGCGGTGCCGACCATGGGCGAGGTGACGATGCCCGGCAGGCTGGTCGGGTCCTCGCTGGCGGCGGGTGCGGGGGCGGGGGCTGCTGCCGCGGGGGCACCGGGCGCCGGCACTGCCGCCCTGGCCGGGGGCGGGG
>JAGPGI010000380.1 GCA_018056045.1 Paracoccus sp. (in: a-proteobacteria) | reverse complement strand
GTCTCGGCCGCGACCGGGCTGGCGAGGGCGGCCAGTGCCAGGCCGAGGAAAAGGGATTTGGGATTCATGCGGGACTCCTGCGAAAGACATGCAATATCAACGAGAATTGGGGCAAACGGTCAGGCAGATGTCCTCACCGGAACCAGTATTCCTGGCCGCGGCTGAAGATCACGCTGCCGGATTGAAAGACCAGCCCCAGCGCCACGGCGCCACAGACGACCGCGCCTTCCCACACACCGGTCGCCCAGAACACCGCGAGCCCCGCCAGAGACAACGCCAGCAGGCGCCGCAGCTTGGGGATCTTTTCGGGACCGACGACGCGGCCGCTGGCGATGCGGCCAACGCCGCGCTGTGCATGGCAGGCCGGACAGGTCCGGACGCTGCGCTTGACCGGCGTGCCACAATGGCCGCAGTCGATGGTGGGGGATTGCTCGGGCATCGCGGGCCTCCGTCAGATCACGATTTGAATTCATAGCATTTGCGGTGTAACATCCTTCCCGAACCATCCGGAGCACAGCCCTTGTCGATCAAACCCGCGCCCCGCACCGTCGAGCCTTTGGTCGAGGCCTTCGCCACCGTGCTGCGCCGCCGGCGTCTGGCGCAGGACCTGTCGCAAGAGGCGCTGGCCCGGCGCGCCGATGTCTCGATGCGCTTTGTCTCGCTGCTCGAGCTCGGCCGCCACATGCCGACGATCAACACCATGCAAAAGCTGGCCCGGGGGTTGGGCATGCCGCTGTCGGATCTGGTCCGTGAGGCGGAAGAGGAACCGGCGCAGGAATAGCGGGACCGCTGCATCAGCCCTCCTCCCGCGCGGCGAGCAGCCGCATTGCATCCGCCAGAACGCCCGCCTCGAACTCGGGCCGCAGCTGCCCGTCGAGCGAGAGCAGCGCGATCTTGAGGCGCAATTCGGCCAGATTCCCGGCTGGCCGAGCCGCAAGCCCGGCCTCGAGATCGCGGATGCGGTGCTGGATCCGGTCCATCTCGGCCATCACCGCGCGGCCCTCGTCGCTGGCCGCGAACCCCGCAGCAGCCGCACGGGCATCGCAGGCGGCATGATAGCTCCAGGCCTGTTCCAGCGCGGACCGGGTCGTCAGGAACGCCGAATCAATCTCGGGTTCAGCATCATTCCCCGTCCCCGCGATCTGCGACAGCTGCGACAGGCCGTCCGCTGCCTCTGCCGAAACATCACTCAGGCGGCCATTGTCGATTTCCGGTCCCTGCATTGGCCGCCCCTGATCACTGGTTGAACTCACTACACTATGTGAGCAATATACAGTGATATTTGCAAGAGGGGCAGCGACAATTATTTCCGCCGCCCGCCATCTCCGCCCACGCAGAGCCGCACCAAGACGCGCTCAGGATGATCAAATGGTGGATCACTTCATTTGATCATTTGAGGCTTTGAACACGCCACCTGTGAACCAACAGCCCCAGACGCGGGCCAGAATGATCATTTGATCACATGATCATAGGGTGATCTGCTTCATCGCCTCATTGGTTGGAAATCCTCATTTGATCATGGCGCGGTCCCCGGAGCAGGACCGACCAAGGCCGCCCGACCGTGCAGCCATCTCGCCCGTTTCCACCGACAGGAGCGAAAGCACCCGCAACCCGCCGACGATCAACGCCATGCAGAAGCTGGCGGCGGGATTGTCGGCGCGGCTCTGGGACGTGTTACGCGAAGCAGGGATATGGTCGGCAGGTTTGACGGGGCACACATGCGCGACGGGGACATCCCGGATCGCCCCGTATCGGAATGCTCGTGGCCGCTCCCGGCCCTGATCGCACCGCAGGGGGCAGCGACTGACATGCCCCGGACGATGGCGTGGCAAGCGGCCGTGATCAGGCACTGCCCCTACGCAGGCCCTGCGCTGCAACCCGCGTTTAGAATGATCAAATGGTGACAAGCCTCGATTGAACAAATGAAGCTTTGAGGACGCAGCCTGCGGGTCCGCGGGGGTGGAACGGGCCAGAATGATCATTTGGTGATCTGCCTCATAGGCTCATTTGGTGATTGTCCTCATTTGAACATGGTTCGGACCACTGGCGCAGGGTCGGCAAAGGCGGCTGCTCGCCGCCCGACCATCATCCGCTAAAATTCTTAACAAACAGTTCCCGCAATGTGCTTTCCTCCACTCTGCCCAATGGCTAGGCAGGGATGGACCCTGCGAGATAGCCTGATGAATACCGCCCTTGCCGCCCTGACCCTTGTCCTCGCCGGTGCTCTGCCTGCCTGTCCCGGCGAAACGGTCGACCCCGATCTGCGCGGCATAGCCTCCGTCATCGACGGCGATACGATCGAGATCCACGGCACCCGCATTCGGCTGAACGGCATCGACGCGCCGGAGAGCGGCCAGCGTTGCCATGACGCGCGCGGAATGGCCTGGCGCTGTCGGACCGCATCGGGAGGCAGGTGGTCAGCTGCCAGCAGACCGACACCGACCGCTATGGTCGGGTCGTGGCGGATTGCTTTGTGGGCCGCGAAAGCCTCAACAATTGGATGGTGCGTGAGGGCTGGGCCGTGGCCTACCGCCAGTATTCGATCGCCTATATCGCCGCCGAGGACCAAGCCCGGACCGGCCAGCGCGGAATCTGGCAGGGCCGTTTCGACATGCCCTGGGACTGGCGGGCTGAACGTCGCAGCGGTCAGAATGTGGCACCGCCGATTTCACGGCTTTACGAATTCGCAGGACAGAATTGGTCCTGCAACCCGCGCCGGACCTGCTCGCAGATCGGCAGCTGCGATGAGGCGCGCTGGTATCTGCAGAACTGCTCCTGGGGCGGTAGGCTCGACCGCGACAATGACGGCATCCCCTGCGAGAGCATCTGCTGAGAGAGATTCAGGCGATCGGGCGCCAGCGGATCGTGGCGATGGAAACCTGTTACGGGATCGCTCCGGTCGCCATTCTTCCCCATGCCGATATCGTCGCCTTTATGCGCAGGACGCCGTTGGTTACGGTCGAGCCTTTGGCCGTCACCGATATATCCAGAGGCCGCCGCGAGGTCCGAGATAGGGCTTCGGCAATAGCCGTGCCGATCGACATCTCACCGCACCTTGAACCCCTCCAACACGCAAGAATTAGATTCTCGTTGAATCCGGGGGTGTCAAATCCGACCGTTTCAACACAAAAGTAGTCCCAGAAGAATTACTGTGCAAAATCAACGTTCCAAGGCTATATGAGATTCACGTAATCGGTGGGCAACGTTACTGTGATCGAAGAGGCTATTAGCAAGTCTCCTCGGTGGGCCCACAAACGATGTTTGCGCTCAGCACCGAATTCTTGCGAGGGAGATGCTCTCCCTTCGAACCCTCTGATCCGCACCAAGGGGCGGAAAGTTTGGTCCCGGGGTGA
>JAGPGI010000379.1 GCA_018056045.1 Paracoccus sp. (in: a-proteobacteria) | reverse complement strand
CCTGCGCGCCGGTCAGTTCCTGTCCATGCCGCAACTGGTCGGAATCCTTGGTTATCCGCTGGCCGCCGTGCGCGAGGCGGTCCGCCATGCCGGGGCCTCGGGCTGGCTGGACATCATCCCCAAGCGCGGCGTGCAGGTGCTTGAGGCGCGCCCCGAGACCATTCGCGACACGCTGGATGCGCGCATGGCACTGGATCAGGAAGGCGCGCGGCGGCGCATCGCGGCCGCTGCGCTGGACGGGCTGCCGGATCTGCGCACCAGCCATCAGGCGCTGCTGGCCGAGGCGATGGGGCAGGGCGAGCCAGAGCTGTCCTCCCGCGCCATCGGCATCGACCTGTCGCTGCACGACTATCTGGCCGACGGTCTGTGCAACCCGCTCCTGCGCGCCGCCTATGAGGCGAACCGCGTCCGCATGGCGATCTTTCAGCGCGTGCGGCCATTCGTGCAGGAACGGATCAAATCCGCCATGCAGGAACATCTGGCCATCATCTCGGCACTGGAGTGTCGCGATGCGGACGCCGCCGTTGCCGCCATCGCCCATCACTGCGACCGCACCCGACACTGGTGGGGCGTGCCCGCCTGAGGCGGCATATCTTCGGACCGCCAATCTGGGCATTGACAATCCTTATCCCGATAATAATGCTCGGACATCTTTTTGCGGGCGGACCGTCGCTGCATTGCGCGGGCTGTGGCGATCCCGGCCCGCTGTTCCTGACCCACGAGGCCAAGCCATGAAATCGACCCTGACCGCCCTGCTTTTGACCGGCTCGCTGCTGGCCAGCCCCGCGCTGGCCGTGGACAAGGCCGAGGTCGTCAAGACCTATGCCGATATCGCCGCCGCCGGTTACGGCGACAGCCTGACCAGCGCGCAGGCGCTGCAAGTCGCGGTCGAGGCGCTGATCGCCGCCCCCTCGGACGAGACGCTGCAGGCCGCCCGCGCGGCATGGCTGGCCGCGCGCGTGCCCTATCAGCAGACCGAGGTATTCCGCTTCGGTAACCCCCTGGTCGATGACTGGGAGGGCAAGGTGAACGCCTGGCCCCTGGACGAGGGGCTGATCGATTACGTGGACAACAACGCCTATGGCGGCCCGTCCGAGGAAAACCCGCTGTCGACGCTGAACGTCATCGCCACCCCGACATTCAAGATCGGCGCGACCGAGCTGGACGCCAGCACGATCACCCCCGACACCATCCGCAGCCTGCACGAGGCCGACGGGATCGAGGCCAACGTCGCCTCGGGCTATCACGCCATCGAATTTCTGCTGTGGGGGCAGGACCTGAACGGCACCGGCCCGGGCGCCGGGGCGCGGCCGGCCAGCGATTATATTCAGGGCGAGGGCTGCACCGGCGGCAATTGCGACCGCCGCGCCGCCTATCTCAAGGCCGCGACCGATCTGCTGGTCGCCGATCTGCAGGAAATGGCCGCGAACTGGGCCGAAGACGGCGCCGCCCGCGCAGCCGTGACCGAGGACCCGGCCAAGGGCGTGCAGGCCATCCTGACCGGCATGGGCAGCCTGTCTTACGGCGAGCAGGCGGGTGAGCGGATGAAGCTGGGCCTGATGCTGAACGACCCCGAGGAAGAGCATGACTGCTTCTCGGACAACACCCAGAACAGCCATTATTATGACGGTCTGGGCATCCGGAACGTCTATCTGGGCAGCTATACCCGGCCCGACGGCTCGGTCGTCACCGGCCCGTCGCTGTCGGAACTGGTCGCCTCGGGCGATGCGGCGGTGGACACGCAGCTCAGGGCGGAACTGGACGATTCCGTGGCCAAGCTCGCGGCGCTGAAGGCGGCGGCCGATGGCGGTTTCGCCTATGACCAGATGCTGGCGCCGGGCAACAAAGAGGGCGAAAAGCTGATCATGGATGCGGTCAATGCGCTGGTCACGCAGACCGCCTCGATCCAGCGCGCGGTCGCGGTGGTCGGCGGCGACAAGATCGAATTCGAGGGCTCGGATTCGCTGGATAACCCGGACGCGGTCTTCCAGTAAGTCCCGACGGGGGCGGGCGACCGCCCCCTTTTCACCCCAGCGCCACCAGATGGTTGTCCCAGGCCAGATCGTGGCGTTGCAGCGGTACCAGCCCATCCGGGCCAAGGCGGCTGATCGCGCCGGTCCCGTCCGTGACCATCAACCCATCCGCCAGGGGCGCTACGCCAGAGGCATCCATGCGCCGGATGGTTTTGATGAAATTTCCCGCCGTATCAAAGACCTGCACCACGCCGCCGGGGGGTGAGGTCAGGGCGATCCGATCCCCGCCAAGCGCGATCGAGCCGGCATAGCCCTTCATCGCCCATGCCTCGTTTTCGGGGGTCGGGCACATGACGACCGGGTGGTCGCGCCGGTGCAGCGCCAGCAGCGGCACGGGTTCGGCCGGGTCGCCCTCCCATTGCAGGGCGCAGGCGACCGTGCCATCGGTGCCAAGCGCCAGATGCCGGATCGAGGCCTGATGCAGGTCGGGATGCAGCGTCACCTGATCCAGAAGCGCGCCCTCGGGCGAAAGATAGGTCAGGTTCGGGCGCATCGTGTCAAGGTTCAGCTTGCGCCGGTCGGTCGGGTCGGTCTGGATGCCGCCATTGGCCACGACCAGCGTGCCGTCGCCCATGCGGCGCAGCTCATGCGGGCCGATACCGTGGCTGGGCCATTCGTCGATGCGGGCATAGCCCCGCGCGGCATGCCAGACCCCGATGCGGCCCTGACTGGTTTCGGCGATGACCTCGGATGTGAACAGCCATGCGCCATCGGCGGAAAAGGCGCCGTGGCCATTGAACTGGCGCCCCTCGGGCGGGGTCAGGCGGTGGGCGATCTGGCCGCGCGCGCAGTCGATGACCAGCGCGAAAGTGCCGGGGCGGCGGGCAAAACCCACGGCCTCGGGGCGGATCGGATGTGCGGCGGCGGCATGGCCGCGCGCGGGCAGGGGGATGCGAAAGACGATCTGCCCGTCCGGGGCAAGACCGCACAGAATAAAGCCGTCGCCCTGTTTCGCTGCCGCCAGAAAGCCCGGACTGCCGGCATCGGCCCAACTGAGCCGGGGCACTGTCAGCGCCGCCGCGAATGAGGCCAGAAAACCGCGCCGGGTCGCCATCTCAGTCGCCATCCGCCGAGTTGAAGCCGACCTCGACACCAAGCGCTGCCCCGGCCTCGGCCCCGGCGCTGTCTTGCGCGGTGCGCACCAGCCCCAGCAAGGCCTCGGCGCGGACATGGCCCTGAGGCTGGGCGAAGCCGGAAAAATCGGGGTCATTCAAGGCCGCCGCAGCCGTCAGGGCCTGCGCGACATCGGTGCGGGTTTCGGGCAGCGGGCCGGCCAGCGCCTCGCCAAATGCCAGCAGGGCTTGCAGCGACAATTCGACATTGCGCAGCGA
>JAGPGI010000378.1 GCA_018056045.1 Paracoccus sp. (in: a-proteobacteria) | reverse complement strand
AGTATGACCTGATGGCCAAGGTCTATATCCCCGAGGATCAGGATGTCGGCCATTACCTGTCGCAGAACCTGTTCGATATTCCCGGCATCTCGCGCACGCTGACCACGATGACCTTCAAGGCCTTCTAGCGCCGCGAAACCCGATGGCGCCCGCTGGTGGCGCCCCGATGCATGACTGCATGTCCATCGCCGAGCGGGTGATTCCCGGTCCTGGGCTTTGCTGTTCCATGATCTGCCGCCACATGATGTTCCACATCATGAAACATATCGCGCACGACGCGAGCGCTGCGGATCTGCCGGTAAGATTCCTGTGGAAATTCGGGCTTGAATTGGCAGATATTGCCGGGTTCCGGCAATTATTTCTTGATTTTTGCCGCATCGATGTGCAGGGTCCGGTGCATTCTGGTGTTGGGTGTTCCATCTGGTGGAATGCTTATGGGGCCCGGCACCGGGGCGGGGTGGCGGCGGGTCACGGCACACCGGCAGAGCGAGGGGGGACGCCATGACGACCATGATCGTCGAGACCGAAGATTTTCCCGGCATGCATGAGCTTGAGCCGGTGCGGGCGCCCTCGCCGTTATGGCTCAGGCCGATCGAATGGCTGGCGGGCGCGCTGTTCGTGGCGCTGGTCGCGGTGATCCTGACCAATATCTTTACCCGTGAAGTGCTGAGCCATCCCATCGCCTGGATCGACGAGGTGACCTCACTGGTTTTCGTCTGGCTGGCGATGCTGGGTGCCGCGCTGGCGGTCGAACGCAGCGAGCATATGCGCCTGACCGTCTTTCTGCCGCTGTTTCCGCCCCGGCTGCTGCCCTATATCCACGGTTTCGCGGGCGCGCTGGTGCTGGTCTTTCTGGGGGGCATCCTGCGCGCGGCGGTCGAATACGCCTATGAGGAAAGCTATATCACCTCGCCGGCGCTGGAAATTCCGATGAGCTTTCGCGCCGCGGCGCTGCCGGTGGGCGTGGTGCTGATGGGCCTGATGGTGGTCATCCACATGCTGCGCGAATTGCCGCCAAAGGCGATTGCGGCGGGCGCGGTGGCGGCGGCGGCGGCGGTCGGGCTGCTTTACATGATCGCGCCGGCGCTGGCCGGGCTGGGGAACTGGAACCTGCCGATCTATCTGGGGCTGCTGGTCTTTGGCTGCCTGGCCATCGGCGTGCCCATCGCCTTCTGCTTCGGGCTGGGGACGCTGGCCTATATCGCCTTCGCCACCAGCCGCCCGGTTTTCGTGATCATCGGCCGCATGGATGAGGGCATGTCGAGCCTGATCCTGCTGTCGGTGCCGGTCTTCGTGTTTCTGGGCTGCATTCTGGACGCGACCGGCATGGGCAAGGCCATCGTGAATTTCCTTGCCTCGCTGCTTGGCCACGTCAAGGCGGGCATGCGCTATGTGCTGCTGGGGGCGCTGTTTCTGGTCTCGGGCATCTCGGGGTCCAAGGTCTCGGACATGGCGACGGTCGCCCCGGCGCTGTTTCCCGAGATGAAACGGCGCGGCAACAAGCCGTCCGAGATGATCGCGCTGTTGGCGACGGGCGCGGCGATGGCCGATACCGTGCCGCCCTCGATCGTGCTGATCGTGCTGGGCTCGGCCGCGGGTGTGTCCATCGCCGGGCTGTTCACTTCGGGCTTTGCCATCGCCATGATCCTGCTCATCGTGCTGGCGGTGCTGGCGCGCTGGAAGGCGCGCGACGAAAACATGGAGGGCGTGCGCCGGGCGCCGGTCTCGCTGATGCTGAGCACCTTCGCGGTGGCGACGCCGGCCCTGATCCTGCCCTTTGTCATCCGCGCCATGGTCGGCGGCGGCTATGCGACCGCGACCGAGGTCTCGACCGTCGCCGTGGTCTATGCGCTGGTCATCGGCATGACCATCTATGGCGGCATCCGCCTGTCGCGGCTGGGCGCGATGCTGGTCGATACGGCGGCGATGACCGGGGCGATCCTGCTGATCCTCGGCACCGCCTCGGCCATGGCATGGGCGCTGACGCAATCGGGCTTTGCCGGCAATCTGGCGCTGATGGTGTCGGACCTGCCGGGGGGCTGGCTGGCGTTCATGGCCGCCTCGATCGCGATCTTTCTGGTGCTGGGCTGCGTGCTCGAGGGGCTGCCGGCTTTGGTGCTGATGGCGCCGATCATGTTCCCGCTGGCGCGCAATCTGGGCATCCACGACATCCATTATGCGATGGTGATCGTGGTGGCGATGAATATCGGCCTGATGGCGCCGCCCATCGGCATCGGCTTCTACATCGCCTGCAAGATCGGCAATGTGCCCCCCGATCAGGCCATGCGCGCGATCTGGCCCTATATCGGCGCGCTGCTGATCGGCCTGATCCTGATTGCCTGCATTCCTTATCTGTCACTGGCGTTTCTCTAGCGCCGCATCCTGATCAATCAGACCTCACGGGAGGAGGAAACCCCATGACACTGACCAGACGTTCGATCCTGAAGGCCACCGCGGCCGGGCTTGTCGCCGCGCCCATCGTCAGCCTGCGCCCCGCCCATGCGGCCGAGTTCGACCTGAAGATGGCCAACAACATGCCGCTGACGCATCCGACGAATGTGCGGCTGGCCGAGGCCGTCAAGGCCATCGAGGAAGAGAGCGGCGGCCGGGTCAAGCTGACCGTATTCCCGCAAAGCCAGCTGGGCGCCGATACCGACGTGCTGGGCCAGCTGCGTTCGGGCGGCGTCGATTTCTTCCACCTGTCGCCGCTGATCCTGTCCACCTTCGTGCCGAATGCCTCGATCTCGGGCGTGGGCTTCGCCTTCCAGGACTATCCGACCGTGTGGAAGGCCATGGATGGCGAACTGGGCGCCTTTGTCCGCAAGGAGATCGAAAGCAAGGGCCTTTATGCCTTTGACAAGATCTGGGACAACGGTTTCCGTCAGGTGTCGTCCTCGACCAAGCCGATCGCGACGCCCGCCGATCTCGAGAACTTCAAGATCCGGGTGCCGGTCAGCCCGATGTGGACCTCGATGTTCTCGGCCTTCGGCGCGGCCACGACCTCGATCAACTTCGCCGAGACCTATACCGCGCTGCAGACCGGAATCGTCGACGGACAGGAAAACCCGCTGGCGATCCTGTCGAACTTCAAGCTGTGGGAAGTGCAGAAATACGTCTCGATGACGCGGCACATGTGGGACGGCTTCTGGCTGCTGGCCAATGGCCGGATGTGGCGCGGCATTCCCGACGACGTGAAAGCGATCATGGCCAAGCATTTCGACGCCAAGGCCATCGAGCAACGCGCCGATATCGAGGCGATGGACGGCACGCTGCGCAGCGAGCTCGAAGGGCATGGCATGGTCTTCAACGACGTGACCAGCGCCGATTTCCAGCAGAAGCTGAAGGATGCCGGCTTCTACAGCGAAT
>JAGPGI010000377.1 GCA_018056045.1 Paracoccus sp. (in: a-proteobacteria) | reverse complement strand
CGGATGCGCGAGGTGCTGACGCCGGCGGCTTTGGCGATTTCACCGATTTTCATCGACCGGACCCTTGACCTTGAACCTAGGTTCAAACCCTATATCTGCCGCGAACCGCTATCAAGGATCGCGAGAATGCTGGATGTCACGCAGAATACCACCCTGTTCGAACCGTTGGTTCTGCCCAATGGCCAGATCATCCCCAATCGCATCGCCAAGGCCGCGATGGAGGAGAACATGGCCGATGCCGCGCATCTGCCGGGCGCCGCGTTGCGCGCGCTCTATCAGCGCTGGGGCGAGGGCGGCGCGGGCATGATCCTGACCGGCAATGTCATGGTCGCGGCCGATGCGGTGACCGGCCCGGGCGGGGTGGTTCTGGATGCCGGCCAGCCGCTGGCGCCGTTCCGCGAATGGGCCAGCGTGGGCAAGGCCCATGGCGCGCGGATGTGGATGCAGATCAACCATCCCGGCCGCCAAGTCTATGTCGCGACCAACCCCACCGCCATCGCGCCCTCGGCCGTCCCGGTCGAGATCGAGGGCTATTCGAAGCTTTTCGCCCAGCCCCGCGCCATGACCGGGGCCGACATTGCCCGCGTCATCGCCCAATTCGCCGAGACCGCCGAACTGGCCCAGAAAGCCGGCTTTGATGGGGTCGAGATCCATGCCGCCCATGGCTATCTGCTGAGCCAGTTCCTGTCGCCGCGCACCAACCGGCGCGACGACGAATGGGGCGGCACGCTGGAAAATCGCGCCCGCATCCTGATCGAGATCATCCGGGCCACGCGCGCCCGGGTCGCGCCGGAATTCGGCCTGGGCGTCAAGCTGAACTCGGCCGATTTCCAGAAGGGCGGCTTTGACGCCGAGGACGCGGTCGCGGTCGTGCGCATGCTGAACAACGAGGCCGTCGATCTGGTCGAGATTTCCGGCGGCAGCTATGAAAGCCCGGCCATGCAGGGACGCGCGCAGAACCCCGGCACCCGCCTGCGCGAGGCCTATTTCCTCGACTTCGCCCGCGACATCGTGGCGGTGGCCGAAATGCCGGTCATGGTGACCGGCGGCATCCGGCGCCGCGCGACCGCCCGGCAGGCGCTGACCCCCGAGGATGGCCGCCCCGGTGTCGCGATGATCGGGATCGCGCAGGCCATGGCCTATGCCCCCGACCTGCCCGAGCGGTGGCAAAAGGCCGAGGCCGCCATCGACGTTCCGGCCGTGCACTGGAAAAGCCGCCCCCTGTCGGGGCTGGCCACCATGGCGATGACCAAGACGCAGCTTCATCGCATGGGCGCGGGCAAGGCGCCGACCAAAGATGTCTGGGCCCCCTGGGCACTGCTTCGCGACCAGATCCGCAGCCGCCGGCGCAACCGCCAATATCGCGACTGGCTATCGAAACGCGGCAATGTCTGAGGGGCACGCGCCGCGCGCCGGGCATGCGCCCGCAACAATGTCATTGCGCAGGAAACCGGCTGTGGGCTTTGATCCCGAAACCGGGCAAAAGAGGCGGCACCTGTGACATCAGGCAGCCCCGCTCCTGCCGGGTGCCGATAGACCTTCAAGGACGGCCGCCATGACCCGCATGACCCTGCCCGACAGCGACTCGCCCCGACCCTGGCTGCAGGATCCGGACCACCGCGCCTGGCTGCGGGCCGAGGCCGACCAGCAGTTCGGCTTTTTCCGGGCCAGCCTGAACCCCCAAGGCGGGTTTCATACGCTGGGCTATGACGGCAAGCCGCTGCCGGGCACGTTGCAGGAGCTGCACAGCACGACGCGGCTGGTGCATTCCTATGCGCTTGGCCAGAGCCTTGGCGTGGCCGGCGCCGACGAGATCGTCGATCAGGGCATGCGCTACCTGTGGTCGCATCACCGCGACCGCAGCCATGGCGGCTATGTCTGGGGCGTCTCGGGCGAGGACGTCGCCGACGGGCGCAAGCTGGCTTACGGCCATGTCTTCGTGCTGCTGGCCGGCGCCAGCGCGCAAGAGATCGGCCATCCCGATGCGCCGCGCCTGATCGCCGATGTGCGCGAGGTGCTTGACCGGCATTTCTGGGAAGAGGGGCCGGGGCTGTTCTGCGACGAATGGAACCGCGACTGGACGCCCTTCTCGAGCTATCGCGGCATGAATGCCAACATGCATGGGGTCGAGGCGCTTCTGGCCGCTTACGAGGCGACGGGCGAGCAGGTGTTCCTGACCCGCGCCGGCCGCATCCTCGACATGTTCACCGCCCGCATGGCCTCGGCGCATGGCTGGCGCATCCCCGAACATTACAGCGCCGACTGGCAGGTCGATCCGGACTATTCGGGCAATCCGATGTTTCGCCCGGCCGGCACGACGCCGGGCCATTCATTCGAATTCGGCCGGCTTTTGCTGCATTGGTGGGATCTGGCCGGCCGCCCCGGGGGCGATGCGCCCGCAAATGCGCGCCGGCTGATCGAACGGGCGCTGGATGACGCCTGGGACCCCGCGCGCGGCGGCTTTGCCTATACGCTGGGTTTCGATGGCAAGGTGGCGATCCCCGCCCGCTACTGGTGGCCGGTGACCGAGGCGATCGGGGCGGTGGCGATGCTGCTCAAGCTGGATCCGCAGCCATCGGACGAGGACTGGTATCGCCGCATGTGGCGCTTTGCCGATACGCGGCTGATCGACCACAAGCATGGCGGCTGGTTCCCCGAGCTGGACGACAGCGACCGCCCCGCCATGACCCAATTCATGGGCAAGCCCGATATCTATCACTCGGTGCAGGCCACGCTGTTTGCGCTGACGCCGGGCCTTTCGCGCCATATGGCGGGGCTTGCGGCGCTGTGATCGCCGCCGGTCCCGCGAGAAGCCCCATCCGGTTGCGGGTCAGGGAAAGCTAAGCCGCTCGATGCACCAGTCCCAGACCGCATCCGCCGCCTTGCGCGATGACGCATTGCGCTTTCTGACGAGGTAATAATCCAGTCCCGTCGCCCGGCTGGTCTCGGCCACCCTGAGCAGCCGCCCGGCCGCAAGATCGGCCATCACCACGGCGCGGCTGACAATGGCGACGCCCTGCCCCGCCAGCGCCGCATCCAGCGCCAGCGTCGTCTGGTTGAAGACCGCACCGGGCAGCTTGCCAGTCGTCTGCAGAAAGATCGGCCAGTGGTCATGCGCATCATGGAGCAGCGGCAGGCCGCGCAGGCTTTCGGCGCTCAGCGGCAGCGGCAGGTCGCCGACCAGATGCGGGCTGGCGACGGCGACGAGATTCTGGCGAAACAGCAGCCGCGCCTCGAGCGTGGGGGGAAATGGCGGCTGGGTCAGGCGCACGGCGATATCGACCCCGTCGCGGTCGAAATCGGCGATGACCTCCGAGGCGACGGTGCGCAGCTCCACCCCCGGAACCGCCGCGCCCAGCTCGGCCAG
>JAGPGI010000053.1 GCA_018056045.1 Paracoccus sp. (in: a-proteobacteria) | reverse complement strand
CCGGATTTCAGCTGCACGGTCGGGTTGAACATCCCGCCCAGATAGCTTTCCACCTGAAAGCGCGCATAAAGCGGCATCTGGTCGGTGTAATGCTTCACGTTCTTGGCGTGGGACGGCATGATCATCTTCATGAAGTCCTTGGCGGTGCGGTAACCGCGCTCGCCCTCGACCAGAACCTCGTCGATTTCCTTGCTGTAGATGTCGCGGATCGTGCGCTTGATCAGGTCGCCTTCCTCATAGACCGGCGCCGGGGCGACGGACTTGAAGGTCAGCTCGCGAATCTGTTCCCACAGCCGCATCAGATATTCATAGTCGCGGCGGATCTCGGTCCGGGTGCGCTGGCTGCCGGCGGTACGGATGATCAGGCCGGCGCCTTCCGGAACCTCCAGCTCGCTGGCGATTTCCTTCAGCTTCTTGCGATCGGCGGCATTGGTGATCTTGCGCGAAATGCCACCGCCACGCGCGGTATTGGGCATCAGGACGCAATAGCGGCCGGCCAGCGACAGATAGGTGGTCAGCGCCGCACCCTTGTTGCCGCGCTCTTCCTTGACGACTTGGACCAGCATGATCTGCCGGACCTTGATGACTTCCTGAATCTTGTAGCGGCGCGCGCGCGGGCGCTTGGGGGCGCGAATCTCTTCGGTCACGTCCTCTTCGGCGACGGATTCGATGCCGTCATCCTCGGCGGCGTCATCCGCGTGATCCTCGGGCGCGTCCTCACCGGCATCGGCGGCAACCTCTGCGGCGGCGGCCTCCTCGGGGGTGCATTCGACGGCCGCGACCTCGTCAAGGCTCACCTCGGCGGGCTCGTTGCCGGCGGTCTCATCCTCCAGCAGCACATCGGCAGCGTCGGTATCGACGATGGTCATGCCCGGAATGTCGTCCGAAACCGCGACGGCATCGCCACGATCGGCTGCGGCGGGCTTGGGCGATTTGCGGCGGCGGCCGTTGCGCTTGGGCTTTTCGGCCTCTTCGCTTTCGGCGGCGGCGGCCTGACGCTCTTCCTCGATCAGCGCTTTCCGGTCGGCGGCGGGGATCTGGTAATAATCGGGATGGATTTCGGCGAATGCCAGAAAGCCGTGGCGGTTGCCGCCGTAATCCACGAAGGCGGCCTGCAGCGAGGGTTCGACCCGCGTCACCTTGGCCAGATAGATATTGCCAGCAAGCTGCCGCTTGTTGACTGTCTCGAAATCAAATTCCTCGACTTTGGTTCCGTCGACCACGACCACCCGAGTCTCCTCGGAATGGGTGGCGTCGATCAGCATTTTCTTTGACATGTTTCCGTCTTTCGGGCAGCCGCACCGGCCCGCCCTTGGGCGGGGGCAAGATACGGCTGTCATGTATGAGGACGACGACGGGCGCGCACACAGCAGCAATCGCGGCGGAAAGGGCTTCCCCCTGCCGCCGTTGCCGATCTAGCTGCGCTGCGCGAACCATCGCGTCTGTTACCTTTCTTGGCCCTTTCCGCTGAGGCGGTGGGGGCGGCGATGACGTGACCCAGAGGCCCCAAGGGGCATGGGCTGGATTTTCCGCGCGTCGCACACCGGCACTTTTCGGGTGTCGCGGCTGACGGACGCGCTGCGAAACTGGCAGGGGAACGCAACCCGAAGTTGCGCAAACATCCCCATGACTGGCAAGATAGCGGCGAAGGCGTCGCCGATACAATCGGTTTTTCGCAAGCCGCCTGCCATTTGTTCGAGAGCACAAGGGCGCGCGCGCCCTCGGCGGGGGCCGTTTGCCTGCCCGGCAGGACGCTCAGCCCAGCAAGAACACGGCCAGGGCCACAAGCGGCGCGGCCATCACCAGCCCGACAATCAGCAGCGCCACAAAGGGCCGCCCGGCCGCATAGCGCCAGGCGGCGACGGCCAGCATGATCACCCCGCCAACCGACACCGCCAACAAAAGCAATGCGAGCTGGATCAGGCCGTCCAGATTGTAGCCGCCGACGGCTTCAGTGCGAAAACGCATGCCCACCCCCGGAAGGTTACAGATAGTCGCCCCGGCTCAGCCCGTATTTGGCCATCTTTTCGTTCAGGGTCCGGCGCGGCAGGCACAGCTCGTCCATGACGGCGGCGATGCTGCCCTTGTGGCGGCGCATGGTGTTGTCGATCAGCATCTTCTCGAAGCTTTCGACATATTCCTTCAGCGGCTTGCCCTCGGTCGTCGTGGCCTGCTGGGTTTCCTCGCCATCCGCCATCAACAGCGACGCGATCGAGCCCGAGCCGCGGCGGTTCTGCAGGACGGCGCGTTCGGCGACGTTGATCAGCTGGCGCACGTTGCCCGGCCAGGGAGCCTGCAGAAGCTGGGCGGCCTCCTGCGCGGTGACCTGCGGCGGCTCGCAGCCATATTCCTCGGCGAATTGCTCGGTCATGCGGTTGAACAGCGACAGGATATCCTCGCCGCGCGAGCGCAGCGGCGGCAGGGTGATCTTGAGCGCGGTCAGGCGATAGAAGAGGTCGGGCCGCAGCGAATCCTCGGCCTTGCGGCCTTCGCCGCGGGCGTTGGAAATGGCGATGATGCGGGTCTCGGCAGGGCTGCCCTGATCACTGATAAAGGCCAGCAGCCGTGCCTGCAGACCATCTGACAGCGCCTCGATATCCTCAAGGCACAGCGTGCCGCCGCGGGCTTCCTCGACGGCGGGCAGGCCGTTCTCGACCGGGCCGAAGAGCTTGGCGGCCAACACCTCGTCATTATAGGCGGCGCAGGAGATGGGGACGAATTTCTTGCTGGCGCGCGGCCCCACGGCATGCAGCGCATGGGCGACCAGCGTCTTGCCGGTGCCGGTTTCGCCGTCGATCAGGACATGGCCGTCGGCCTGTCCCAGATCAAGAATGTCCTCGCGCAGGCGGTCCATGACCGGGCTGGCGCCGATCAGCTTGGACATGACCTGCTGGCCCTCGGACAAATCGCGGCGCAGGGCGCGGTTGTCCAGCGTCATGCGCCGGGCCTGGCTGGCCTTTTTCACCAGCTCGGTCAGGCGCTCTGGGTTGAAGGGCTTTTCCATGAAGTCCATGGCGCCGATGCGCATCGCCTCGACCGCCATCGGCACGTCGCCATGGCCGGTGATCATGATGACCGGCAGGCCCGAATCGATGCCCATCAGCCGCTTGAGGAACGCCATGCCGTCCATGCCCGGCATGCGGATATCCGAGACGACCACGCCCGGCCAGTCGGCGCCGATCACTTTCAGCGCGTCGTCGGCGCTGGCGAATGTCTCGGTGTCGAAACCCGAAAGCGCCAGCCACTGGCTGATCGATTCGCGCATGTCCGGTTCATCATCGACAACAGCTATCTTTAACGTGCGGCTCATGGGCCATTACCTCGTGCTATTCGGCCGCCATGCCGGTTCTGGTCTTGCGACCCGGATCCAGCAACGGCAGCTCAAGTTCGAAAACAGCGCCCTTGCCGCCTTCGTCAGATGCATTATGCGCGGTCAGCCGACCCCCGAAATCTGCCGCAATCCCCGATGAGATCGCAAGTCCAAGCCCGGTGCCCTCACCGGGTTTCTTGGTCGTGAAGAAGGGTTCAAACAGATTTTCCAGATCCGAGACACCCGGCCCGTTGTCGCGAATGGACAAGAATGCGTGAGAACCGGCATTGACGGTGATCTCGATCACCGGCTCTCGGATGCCCTTGATCGCGTCGACGGCATTGCGCAGCAGGTTGATGATGATCTGCTCCAGCCGGATGCGGTCGCAATAGACCATGACCGGATAGCGCGGCACATTGCGCTGCAAGCGGATGGTGCGCGAGCGCAATTGCGGCTCCATCATCACCAGCGCGCTGGAAAGCGCGGCGCGCAGATCGACCGGCTCGAAGGCCTCGCCGCCCTTGCGGGCATAGGATTTCAGTTGCCGGGTGATGGCGCCCATGCGCTCGACCAGATCGTCGATGCGCTGGAAACTGGACAGCGCTTCCTCGCCGCGACCACGCTGCAACAGCAGGCGCGCGCCGGCCAGATAGGTCTTCATCGCGGCCAGAGGCTGGTTCAGCTCATGGCTGACGCCCGCCGACATCTCACCCAGGGCGGCCAGCTTGCTGGATTGCTGCACGGTCTGTTCGGCCACGCGCAATTCCTTCTGCACGCGCTCGCGCTCGGCGATCTCGCGGGTCAGGCGCATGTTCAGCGCCCGCAGATCGGCCGATTCGCGCATATAGGCCGCCGATTCGACCCGCGCGCGGCGCGACAGCAGGTAAAAGGCCGCCGCCAGCAGGATGGCAAAGCCCATGATGACCAGCGCCAGCACCGCATTCACCCGCTCGCGCACGGAATCGTAGGTGGTGAACGAGATCATCTTCCAGCCGCGGAACGGGATCCGCGTCTCGGTCTGCATCACCGCCTTGCCCTGCAGATAGGCGTCGGCGGCCGGCGAGGTCCAGTCCGCCGTCACCTGAAACGCCCGCGAGATGGACGAGGGCGCCGAGCGCACCTCCAGCGCCTCGGGCAGGGTCAGGCCGCGCCAGCGCGGCTCGGTCGACAGGATGATATTGCCCTCGCTGTCGGTAACGGCGATGGCGTCCGATATCCCCGCCCAGGACCGCACCAGGGGCGTCAGGTCGGTGCCGACCACCACCACGCCCAATGTGCGCCCGTCCGAGACAACCGCCCGCGAATAGGTGAACTCATAGCCACCCTGCGGATTGGTGGTGACGTTGAATACCGTATCCTTCGAGCGCAGCGACTCGACGAAGAACGGCTCCTGCACATAATTCGTGCCCAGCAGGTTGCGGTCGGTCGAGCCGACCAGCCGCCCCGAAGCATCCAGCAGCCGGATCGAGGCCGCGCCGATCTCTTTCTGGGCCGAGATCAGCCGCGCCGAACTGCCCGAGAAGTTGTTGCCCGACAGCGCCAGGATCAGCGCCGGATCGCGCGCCAGCAGCAGCGGCACGACCGAGGTGCGCTGCAGTTCCGACAGCAGGTTCCCGGTATACAGCGCCGAGCGCAGCTCGGTGCGCACCCGCGTCGTCTCGGAAAACCGCGTGGTCAGCCAGGCATTGGTGAACCAGATCGTGGCCGCCGCCGCGACCAGCAGCAGCGCCACGGCACCGCGCAGCCCCCAGCGACCGGCAAGGTCGGCCCGGTGTTCCACATTTCCGGCTGCGTGTTCGTCGTCGTGCATGAGCCTCCGGCACCAGCCCCGGCGGGGGCCTTCGCAGTCTAGTGCGCGGGCGCGCGCTGCTCAAGCCGGAGGGCTCAGGTCAGGCGCCCCGGCTCAGGCGCTGACAAGATCCCGCATCAGCGACACGAACAGCTTTGCGCCGTCAGTGCCGCCATGGGCAGGCTCGGCGGCGCGTTCGGGATGCGGCATCATCCCCAGCACCCGGCGATTTTCCGACAGGATGCCGGCGATATCCTCGACCGAGCCATTGACCGGCGCGGCATAGGTAAAGGCGATGCGGTCCTGATCCTTCAGCGCCACCAGCCCTTCGGCATCAATCTGGTAGTTGCCGTCGTGATGTGCAACCGGCACGGTGATGACATCGCCTGCGGCATAGGCGCTGGTATAGGGGCTGGCCGAGGTCGCGACCCGCAGCCCGACCTCGCGGCAGATGAATGTCAGCCCGGAATTGCGCATCAAGGCGCCGGGCAGCAGGCCCAGCTCGGTCAGGACCTGAAAGCCGTTGCAGATCCCCAGCACATAGCCGCCGCGCGCCGCATGGTCGCGCACCGCCCGCGCGATCGGCGAATGGGCGGCGATGGCGCCACAGCGCAGATAATCGCCGAATGAAAACCCGCCCGGCACCGCGACCAGATCGGTCCCGGCAGGCAGGGCATCATCCTTGTGCCACAGACGAACCACATCCGCCCCGGCGGCATCCAGCGCCACCGCAAGGTCGCGGTCGCAATTCGATCCGGGAAAGGTGATGACGGCAGCTTTCATGACGCGACTCCGGCTAAATGCTAGCGCCCCTTTAGCCCAGAGCGCGCCCGCTGTTAAGCCGCTTTGACTTCTTCCATGTCCAAATATCCAAAAGACCGCGCCACAAGCAAAAAGGGCCGGGTTTCCCCCCGGCCCCTCGCAACCTGCCTGTCGCCTGATCAGCCGATCAGCGCGTTGTTCAGATATTCGTCTACCTTTTCCAGATAACCCATGGTGGTCATCCATTTCTGGTCCGGCCCGACCAGCAGCGCGAGATCCTTGGTCATGTAACCATCCTCGACCGCCTTCACGGTGACCTTCTCCAGCGTCTCGGCAAAGTTCATCAGCGCGGCGTTGTCATCGAGCTTCGCGCGATGTTTCAACCCGCCCGTCCAGGCAAAGATCGAGGCGATCGAGTTGGTCGAGGTCTGGTTGCCCTTCTGATGCTCGCGATAGTGGCGGGTCACGGTGCCATGCGCGGCCTCGGATTCGACGATCTTGCCATCGGGCGTCATCAAGACCGAGGTCATCAGCCCCAGCGAACCAAAGCCCTGCGCCACGATGTCGGATTCCACGTCGCCATCGTAGTTCTTGCAGGCCCAGACATAGCCGCCCGACCATTTCAGCGCCGAAGCCACCATGTCGTCGATCAGGCGATGCTCGTAATGGATGCCCTTTTTCTTGAACTGCTCTTCGAATTCCTCGGCATAGACCTTGGCGAACAGGTCCTTGAAGCGGCCGTCATAGGCTTTCAGGATGGTGTTCTTGGTCGAGAGATAGACCGGATAGCCGCGGCTCAGGCCATAGTTCAGCGAGGCGCGGGCGAAATCGATGATCGATTGGTCAAGGTTGTACATCGCCATGGCGACGCCCGAGCCGGGGGCCTGATAGACCTCGTGCTCGATCACCTCGCCGTCCTCGCCGACGAACTTGATCGTCAGCGTGCCCTTGCCCGGATAGCGGAAATCGGTGGCCTTGTACTGGTCGCCGAAGGCGTGACGGCCGACGATGATGGGCTTCGTCCAATGCGGCACCAGTCGCGGCACGTTCTTGGCGATGATCGGCTCGCGGAAGATCACCCCGCCCAGAATGTTGCGGATGGTGCCGTTGGGCGATTTCCACATCTTTTTCAGGCCGAATTCCTCGACGCGGGCCTCGTCGGGGGTGATGGTGGCGCATTTCACGCCGACGCCGTATTTCTTGATCGCCTCGGCCGAGTCCACGGTGACCTGATCGTCGGTGCGGTCACGCTCCTCGATGCCCAGGTCGTAGTATTTCAGGTTCACGTCGAGATAGGGCAGGATCAGCTTTTGCTTGATGAAGTCCCAGATGATCCGGGTCATCTCGTCGCCGTCGAGTTCGACGACAGGGTTCGCTACCTTGATCTTCGACATGGGTGGTCCCTTTGGTTAGATTCGGCTCGCCCGCGCTATAGCGGCATTCGCCGTGAAAGGAAAGGCCGGTATGCGATTGCATACCATTCGAAACATTCCATCGCGGACCTATTCCGGGCGGCTGAAAAATCCCTGCGCCCGCGCGTCCAGCCAGCGCCACAGATGCGGCGCGCCGCGCTCGATGCGAACGCCCACCCGCTCGACCAGCTGCGTATAGGTCACCTCATATTCGATCCAGCTTCCGCCGCCCGAGACAATATTCTGCATTACCGGCTGCGCCCGGTCCAGCGACTTGGCGAATACCGCGTCGGGGGTCTCATTCTCTTCGAACTCGGCCCAAAGCGCATGGAGTTCCCGCCCCTGCGCCGCAGGCAAAAGCCCGAAGATACGCCTGGCGGCGGCCTCTTCGGCGGCAGCCTGCGCGGCGCCGTGATGGGCGGCGCCATTCGCGGCATGGATCGGCACGTCGCCGGCGTCGATCTCGACCAGATCATGCAGGATCAGCATGCGGATGACGCGCCCGATATCGGTGCCGGCGCCCGCATGAGCAGCCATGACCAGCGCATAAAGCGCCAGATGCCAGCTATGCTCGGCGCTGTTTTCGTGACGCGAGGCATCGCCCAGCGTGCTGGCGCGGTAGACGGTCTTCAACCGGTCGGCCTCGGCCAGAAAGGCCAGCCGCTGCGCCAACTCGCCCTCCGGCGCCCGCCCCCCCAGCAAATCCGTCGCGGCCGCCATCGCCTCGGGCCATTCCGACCACAGCCGCGCCGCCCGGCCACCATGCATATTGTCCTGCACAATGGCGACATGATCGGGCAGCGGCGAAGCCGCGCAAAGCACCTGAAACAGCGGCTGGACATGATCCATGCGCTTGGCCATGCGCGCATCCACGCTTTCGCCAGCCTCGAATTCGCGCCAAAGCGCCATCAGCGCCGCACCCTCGGGCAGCAGGCCAAACAGCCGCTCGGCAGCCGTACTTTCAGCAGCGGCCAGCGCCGCCCTGTCATGGGCCAGATGGATCGGGTGATCGCCGCAATCGATCTCGACCAGATCATGGATCAGGATCATGGCGATAGCCCGGTCCGAGGCCCCGAACACCATCGCATAAAGCGCCACATGCCAGCTGTGCTCGGCGCTGTTCTCGGGCCGCGACAAATCCATCAGCACATTGGCGCGGTCGACGGATTTCAGCCGGTCCGCCTCGATCAGAAACGCAAAACGCCGCTCCAGCGCCGTTTCTTCTTCATTCAAATATCCCGGGGTCCGGGGCAGAGCCCCGGTCCGTTCATCACTCACCGCGTCGTCTCGGTCAACCGGCGGCGGACATAGGTCTGCACCGTGTCGATCATCGGCTTCATGTGGATCTCGTCATCGCGGAAGAAATGATCCGCGCCTTCGATTTCCTCATGGGTGATGGTGATGCCCTTCTGCTCGCGCAGCTTGCCGACCAGCGCATGCGTGTCCTTGGGCGGCGCCACGCGGTCGGCGGTGCCGTTGATGATCAGCCCCGAGGACGGGCACGGCGCAAGGAACGAAAAGTCGTAAAGGTTCGCCGGCGGCGCCACGCTGATGAAGCCGGTGATCTCCGGCCGGCGCATCAGCAGCTGCATCCCGATCCAGGCCCCAAAGCTGAAGCCCGCGACCCAGCAATGCTTGGAATTGGGGTTCATCGCCTGCAGATAATCCAGGGCCGATGCAGCATCGCTCAATTCGCCGATGCCCTGATCGAACTCGCCCTGGCTGCGGCCGACGCCGCGAAAATTGAACCGCATGACGGTAAACCCCATGCGGTGAAAGGCGTAATGCAGGTTATAGACCACCCGGTTGTTCATCGTGCCGCCATATTGCGGATGCGGGTGCAGGATGATGGCAAGAGGGGCGTCGGGGTTGGGCTGGCTGTGATAGCGGCCCTCCAGGCGGCCTTCGGGACCGGGGAAAATCAGTTCGGGCATGGGCTTCCTTTGAAACTCGGGTTTCTTGACCCTGTGGCGGCGCGGCTCTAGATCGTTATCTGGGAAGCGCGCCCGGCCAAGGCAAGACGCATTCAAGGACGGCCCCGGGGTTTGGGCCCCGTGGCGCGTTTTGTCTATGCGTCGCGGGCAGAGGAGAGGCAAGATGAAACTGTCAACCAAGGGCCGCTATGCGGTCATCGCGCTGGTCGATCTGGCCATTGCCAAGGGCGATGACCTGACCTCGCTGGCCGAAATCTCGAAACGGCAGGACATCTCGCTGCCCTATCTTGAGCAGCTTTTCGTGCGCCTGCGCCGCGCGGGGCTGGTCGATTCCGTGCGCGGGCCGGGCGGCGGCTACCGTCTGGCCAAGGCGCCCGAGACGATCCGCATCGCCGAGATCCTCGAGGCGGTGGATGAAACCGTCAGCGCCATGCATGTCGGTGCGGGTGCCTCGGGCGGGGTCTCGGGGTCGCGGGCGCAGACGCTCTCGAACCGGCTCTGGGAAAGCCTGTCGGCGCATGTCTATGTCTTCCTGCATAATCACACGCTGGCGGATGTGGCGCGCAACCAGTTGCTGCCCTGCCCCGCCCTGCCCAAGCTTCTGTCGATCGTGGACGACTGATCCATGCGGGTCGTGGTCGCCGGCCTTGGCAATATGGGGCGCAGCCATGCGCTGGCATGGGCAAAGCAGCCGGGCGCGGAACTGGTCGGCCTCGTGAACCGCTCGCGCGTCGCGCTGCCGCCGGAACTGGCGAAGATCCCCTTCAGCCACGACTTTCACGAGACGCTGGAGCGCCTGCGCCCCGATATCGTGGTCATCGCCACCTATTCCGACAGCCATGCCGAATATGCCATCGCCGCCTTGCGGGCCGGCGCGCATGTCTTTGTCGAAAAGCCCCTTGCCACCACGGTCGAGGATGCCCGCCGCGTGGTTCAGACCGCACGGGAAACCGGCCGCAAGCTGGTCGTCGGCTATATCCTGCGCCACCACCCAAGCTGGCAACGCCTGATCGCCGAGGCCCGCGCCCTGGGTGGCCCCTATGTGTTCCGGCTGAACCTGAACCAGCAAAGCTCGGGCCCGACATGGGCGGTCCACAAGGCCTTGATGCAGACCACGCCCCCGATCGTCGATTGCGGCGTCCATTACGTCGATGTCATGTGCCAGATCACCGACGCGGCCCCGGTCGAGGTGCGCGGCATGGGCCTGCGCCTGTCGGACGAGATCGCGCCCGACATGTATAATTACGGCCATTTCCAGGTGCTCTTCGACGACGGCTCGCTGGGCTGGTATGAGGCGGGCTGGGGTCCAATGATGTCGGACACGGCATTTTTCGTCAAAGACGTGGTCAGCCCGAATGGTGCGGTCAGCATCCGCATGCCGGCTGAGGCGCGCTCGGACGATATCGACACCCATACGCAGACCTCCAAGCTGCGGCTGCACCGGATCGGCCAGCCCGATCAGGACCTGTCGATGGACGGAGAGCCGGGCCATCAGGACCTCTGCGACGCCGAGGCAGCCTTCATGGCCCGCGCCATCAGGGAGGACACCGATCTGACGCGGCACATGCAGGACGCGGTCGCCTCGCTGGCAGTCTGCCTTGCGGCGCACGAATCCGTGCGCTCGGGCCAGCCGGTGCGTCTGGACTGATCCGTCACACGCGATCCGTCACACGGGCGTCACCCTTCCTTGCGAAACCGCCCATGTGGCCCTAAATGTGCCATTCCTTTGACCTTCAACGGTTTCGCCACCGGGGGACCCGCGCCATGTCCGATCTGCAGACGCCCTACTATCTGATCGACCTTGCGAAGCTGCGGGTGAACATGGAGCGCATTCAGTATCTGCGCGAACGCTCGGGCGTAAAATGCCTGCTCGCGCTGAAATGCTTTGCGACATGGTCGGCCTTTGACTTCATGCGGCC
>JAGPGI010000052.1 GCA_018056045.1 Paracoccus sp. (in: a-proteobacteria) | reverse complement strand
GCGCCGAAGACATTGACCTCGAACTGATAGCGGGCCTCGTCCAGCCCGATCTCCTCGACCGGGCCATAAAGCCCGTAGCCGGCATTGTTCACCAAGACATCCACGCCGCCCGATCTTTCGGCGATGGCGGCGACCGCAGCGACGATCTCGGCATCCTTCGAGATATCCATCCTCAGCGCCACCGCGCCCAGCTGGACGAGATCCGCCATCTTGTCGGTGCTGCGGGCGGCCACATAGACCAGATAGCCATCATCGATAAGACGTCTGGCGATGGCCTTGCCCATGCCGGACGAGGCTCCGGTCACAAGGGCGGCGGGCTGGTTCTTGCTGTTCATGTTGCACCTTTGCTTTTGCATTGAGCGCAACCTAATCGGCGGAACCCGCCATATCACTTGCACAAGGCGCCATTGATGTGGCGAAAGACGCCAACAACCCCGGGCAAGGAGGCCGGCGGCCGGGATCAGACCCAGCCGGCCAGATTTTCTCCGATCACCGCGGTCAGCACGTCGATATGGTCGGGCTCGGCATTCAGGCAGGGGATGTATGTGAATTCCTTGCCCCCGGCATGGACAAAGGCCTCGCGGATCTCGCCCTGGATTTCCTCGAGCGTCTCGATGCAATCGGCCGAGAAGGCGGGCGAGATCACGGCGATCTCGGTGATGCCCTGTTTCGCCAGTTCGGCGACATGCTGGACCGTATAGGGGCGCAGCCATTCCTCGGTCCCGAAGACCGACTGGAAGGTGGTGTCGATCACCCCCTCATCCCAACCCAGCGCCTCGCGCAGCAGGCGCGAGGTCTTCTGGCACTGGCAATGATAGGGGTCGCCCTCCATCAGATAGCGTTTGGGCATGCCGTGATAGCTGGCGACCAGTTTCTTCGGCTGGCTGTTGCCCAGGGCGCGGCGAACCGATCCTGCCAGCGCGGCGATATAATCCGGGCGGTCGAAATAGGCCGGCACCGTGCGCGCGGCGGGCTGCCATTTCTGCGTCATCAGCGCGCGGAAGAACTGGTCATTCGCGGTCGCCGTCGTCGCCCCGGCATATTGCGGATAAAGCGGGAAAAACAGGACCTTGTCGCAGCCGGCCTTGACCATGCGGTCGACCGCATCCGGGGTCGAGGGATTGCCGTAGCGCATGCAGAAATCGACCATGACGCGGTCGCCCCACAGCGCCTGCGCGCGATCCTGCAGCGCCGCCACCTGTTCCTTGGTGATGGTCATCAGCGGTGATTCATCGGCCTCGTTGTTCCAGATCAGGCGGTAATTCGCGCCCGAGGTGAAAGGCCGCTTGGTCAGGATGATGGTTTGCAGCAGCGGCTGCCATTTCCATGCCGGATAGTCGATCACCCGCTTGTCCGACAGAAACTCGTTCAGATAGCGCCGCATCGACCAGTAATCGGTCGCGTCCGGCGTGCCCAGATTGGCGATCAGCACGCCGATGCGGCGGGTGGGCAGAGCGGGGTGGCTGGCGGGCAGGGCTTGGGTCATTCGGGTTTCCTCGTGCTGGCAAGGGCGTCGGCCAAGGGCATCCGGGCCGAGCCCGGGCGCAGCGGCTTTTGCTGGCTGTCATCCGGCGCCCAGCCGGTCAGAAAGATCAGATCGAAGGTGGCCCGGATGCGTGCCGGGTCCTGCGGATCGGGGTGGTTTTCGGCATAAAGCTGGCCCGCACGCAACAGGACATCGCGTCGCATCGGGCGGCGCAGACGGCCGGACAGCGCGTTCCCCTCGCCCATGGCGCGCAGGTCATGGGCCAGATGCGGCAGGCTGCGATAGCTGACATTCTGCGTCATCTGGTCGGCGACCGGCAGCGCAAGCCCGGCGCGCGGCAAAAGCGCGCCCAGATCGCGGATCTCGGCCATGGGCAGGACGCGGGGGGAAAGGCCGCCGGTGACCTCGACCTCGGCGCGGGTCAGGACGTCGCGCAGCTCATGCAGGCTGCGCCCGCCCGGACAGGCGGCGATGAACAGCCCGTCGGGGCGCAGGGCGCGCGCGCATTGCACGATCTGGCCCACCGGATCCTCGGCCCAGTGCAGGGCATTGGCGTGGATGACCAGATCATGCGCGCCGGGCTGCAGGTCCAGCTCGGGCGTGTCGGCAACGACTTTCGCGCCGGGCATGGCCTCGCGCCAGAAATCGGGCATGCCGGTCACGACGGCAGGATCGGTAAACCGTCTGTTAACCTCTGCCAGCCTATCCTGAACCTCATCGGCGACGATTCGATGCAGGAAATCGACCGGGCCAAGGCGGGCGGCGCGGTTGCGGTTCCGCGTCAATGCGTTGCGGTCGGTCAGGCTTGGTACGGGGGTGGGACGGTCAGGCATCATGGGGGGGCAACATAGGGGGCTTCGGGCCCTGATGAAAGGCGCATTGCGGCTGGTTTACCCCCCGCAATGCATCTGCTGCGGCGAACCCGTGGCCGAGGAAGGCGGGCTGTGCCCGACCTGCTGGCGCGAAGCCGAATTCATTCAGGGCAGCTGCTGTTCACGCTGCGGCGCGCCCCTGCCCGGCGACGGGCTGGACGAGGATCAGGACGAATCCGCCGGGCTGATGGTCTGCGACGAATGCCTGCATGTGCAGAGGCCATGGCTGCGCGGGCGGGCGGCGCTGACCTATCGCGGCACCGGGCGCAAGCTGGCCCTGATGCTCAAGCATGGCGACCGGCTGGATATCGCCCCGGCGCTTGGCGATTGGGTGGCGCGGGCGGCAACGCCGCTGGTCAGGCCCGACATGATCGTGGCCCCGGTTCCCGCCCATCTGCGACGGCGGATGTCGCGCAAGTATAATCAGGCCGAGATTCTGGCGCAGCGCGTCGCCCGCGTTCACGATCTGGTGCATGCGCCGCTGTTGCTGCGCCGGCTGCGGCACACGCCGATGCAGGATCACGGCTCGGTCGGGGATCGCTTTGCCAATCTCGAGGATGCGATCGACGTGCCGCAACGCATGGTCCCGCGTGTTCAGGGCCGTGCGGTGCTGCTGGTCGATGACGTGATGGCCTCGGGGGCGACGCTGGCGGCGGCGGCGCGAGCCCTGCGGTCGGCGGGCGCGGGGCCAATTTCGGTCGTGGTGCTGGCGCGCGCGGTCAAGGATACCTAAATTGGCACAAACACGCAGTTTCAGGACCGGAAAATGGCCAAAGTCGAGATCTACACCACCCCCACCTGCCCCTATTGCAAGGCCGCAAAATCGCTGCTGACCCGCAAGGGCGTCAGCTATCAGGAAACCGATGTCAGCCGCGATCCGCAGATCCGCGTGGCCATGACCCAGCGCGCGGGCGGGCGGCATACGGTGCCGCAGATCTTCATCGACGGCCAGCATGTCGGCGGCAGCGACGATCTGCATGCGCTGGATGATCAGGGCAAGCTGGACGGGCTTTTGGCCCGCACGGCATGACGGCCGGGCGGACAGATCCAGCCGGCGCACAGAAGCGCGCCGGCGTGGTCCGGGCGGGGCTAGTGCAGCTGAACGTCTCGGACGATCCGGCGCTGAACCTGCCGGTCACGCTGGATCTGATCCGCAAGGCCGCCGCCGGCGGCGCGGAATGGGTACTGACGCCCGAAGCCACCAATATCCTTGGCGCCGGCCGCGAAACGCAGGAACGGCTGTTGCGAGGCGAATCGGCTGACCCGACCCTTGCCGCCCTCAGGGACGAGGCGCAGGCGCTGGGGATCTGGTTGCTGATCGGGTCGCTGTCGCTGAAAACCGATGAGCCGGGCGAGGACCGCTTTGCCAATCGCAGCTTCCTGATTGCCCCGGATGGCGACATCCGGGCGCGTTATGACAAGCTGCACATGTTTGATGTCACCGTGTCCGAGCACGAATCCTATCGCGAATCGGCCGCCTTCCGGCCCGGCGCCCGCGCCGTTCTGGCCGAGGGGCCGATGCCGGTCGGCATGACGATCTGTTATGACCTGCGTTTTGCCTATCTCTACCGGGCGCTGGCGCAGGCCGGGGCCGAGGTGCTGACGGTGCCCGCCGCCTTCAACGACACCACCGGCGCCGCCCATTGGGAGGTGCTGCTGCGCGCCCGCGCCATCGAGACCGGCTGCTATGTTCTGGCGCCCGCGCAATGCGGGCTGCACGCGACGCATTTCGAGCCCGACCGACCGCCCCGCCGCAGCCATGGCCATTCGCTGGCGGTCGATCCCTGGGGTCGGGTTCTGGCCGATGGTGGCACCGGGCCCGGGGTAACTTTTGTCGAACTTGACCCCGATGCGGTTGTCGGGGCACGGTCGCGCATTCCTTCGCTCACGCATGACCGGAAGTTCTCGGGCCCATGATCGACAAATCGCAGGACAGCCCGCATGCCCCGACCGACGCCTCGGCCGATGCGCTGGCCGCAAGCCTGTTTTCCGAAGTGTTCATATCCGACCAGCTGGCGCGGGACGTGATCGGCAAGGTGCTGCCCAAGGGCATGCAGATCTCGCATTTCTCGGTGCTGAACCTTTTGGCGCATCTGAATGTGGAGCGCAGCCCGGCCGAGCTGGCCGAGGCATTCCATGTCACCCGCGGCGCCATGACCAATACGCTTTCGCGGCTGGAATGGGCGGGCTATATCCATATCCGCCCGGATTGGGACGATGCCCGGCGCAAATTCGTCGCGATCAGCCCGGCGGGACGTTCGGCACGGGATGCGGCGCTGGCGGCCTTCATGCCGCGAATCACCGATGTGGTGCGCGATATCGGCGCCGAAAGGGTGCGCGCGGCGCTGCCGGTGCTGCGGCTTCTGCGCAAGCAGCTTGAGGAATCGCTGCGTCAGGATGCTGCCGGCGCGGGCGCTCGTTAAGGGCCGCGCGGCCCGCCTGTGGCGCGGGCAGCATGGATATTTTCATGAAGAAGAAAGGGCTTATGCCGCGCGCAGAGCGGTCAGGGCATAGTTCACCGACAGGTCGCGATGCGAGAGCGACCAGCTCCAGCCGAGCGGGTTGAAGACCATGCCGCAGCGGTCGACGACGGTCAGCCCGGTTGCCTCGGCCATCTGTGTCAACTCGTCGGGGGTGATGAAGCGCTGCCAGTCATGCGTGCCCTTGGGCAGCCAGCGCATCACCCATTCCGCGCCGATGATGGCGGCGGCAAAGCTTTTCGCGGTGCGGTTCAGGGTCGAGGCGATCAGCATGCCGCCCGGCGCCACCAGATCGCGGCAGGTGGCGATGAATTCGGCGGGGTCGGCCACATGCTCGACGATTTCCAGCGCCATGACCACGTCATAGCGGTGGCCTTCGGCGGCCAGCGCCTCGGCGGTGGTGGCGCGGTAGTCGATGGAGAGCCCCTGTTCCGCGGCATGCAGCGCGGCGATGGCGATGTTGCCCGTCGCCGCGTCGGCGCCGGTCACGCTGGCGCCCAGCCGGGCCATGGGCTCTGACATCAGGCCGCCGCCGCAGCCGATATCGAGGATCGACAGCCCCGCGAAGGGTTGCTCCGCCGCCCGGTCGCGGCCGAATTGCGCCGCGATCTGCGACACCACATAATCCAGTCGCGTCGGGTTCAGCATGTGCAACGGCTTGAACTTGCCCTGCGGGTCCCACCACTCCGCCGCCATGGCCTGAAACTTGGCGACCTCGGCCGGATCGATGCTGTTCGGGGCGGCTTTCTGCCGTTCTGTCGTTTCGGTCATCTGGCCGTCCTTCATGTGGCGGGCGCGCGCGAGGCGTTATATAATGGTCGCATGGATAGATTGGCAGGGCAAATCGGCGGCACGACGTCGCATGGAAGGTTGCATCCGATGGTCGAACCCTTCGACCGGCGGGTGATCGAGGTCTGCGGCGGCCACCAGATCCATATCGAGCAAAGCGGCAATCCGGATGGCGTTCCGGTCATCGTGCTGCATGGCGGGCCGGGCGGCGGCTGCAGCCCCTATATGCGGCGCTTCTTTGACCCCGCGCATTACCGCGCCATCCTGTTCGACCAGCGCGGCTGCGGCCGTTCGCGCCCGCATGCCGAGGTGCAGGCCAATACCACCGCGCATCTGATCGCCGATATCGAATTGATCCGGCAGCATTTCGGCATCGGAAGGGCGATCCTGTTCGGCGGCAGCTGGGGGGCGACGCTGGCGCTGGCCTATGCCCAGACCTGCCCCGAGGCGGTCGAATCGCTAATTCTGCGCGGCGTGTTCCTGGGTCGGCGATCCGAGCTGGACTGGTTTTATGGCGGCGGCGCGGCGCGGTTCTTTCCCGACCGCTGGGCCGAATTCCTTGCCCCGATCCCCGAGGCCGAGCGCGGCGACATGATCGCCGCCTATCACCGGCGGCTGTTTTGCGGCGACGTGGCGCAGGAGACGCGCTTTGCCCTGCCATGGCTCATGTGGGAAAACGCGCTGGCCGGGCTGGAGACCAGCACCTCGGGCCATGCGCCGCCCGATTACGCCCGCGCCTTTGCCCGGCTGGAAAACCACTATTTCGCAAATGACTGTTTCCTTGAGGACAATCAGCTTTTGCGCAACCGCCACAAGATCGAGCACATTCCCGCCGTGATCGTGCAGGGCCGCTATGACATGGTCTGCCCGCCCGAAGCTGCATGGGATCTGGCGCAGGGCTGGGACAAGGCCGAGCTGCGGATGGTCGCCGCCTCGGGTCATGCGCTGAGCGAGCCCAGAATCACCGCCGAGCTGGTTCGGGTCATGGACGGGATGCGCCACCGGGCGCCGGCATGATGCCCCATCGCGGCGCCGGATCCAGCTTTTCCTTGCATTCGGGCGAAAGCCCCCCTATATGGCGATCAAGAACAGCGGCGCAGGCCTCCACAACCTGCCCACCGGTAATACGCACGGGCCGCAACGGCCCGTTTTTTGTATTTGGGATAGCGATATGACCGACCTCATTGCCAAGACCGCCATCGACCGGCGTCTGGCCGAGATCATCGGACCGGTGATCGAGGATCTCGGATTCGAACTGGTGCGCATCCGCCTGCAAGGCGGCAAGACCGCGACCCTGCAGATCAT
Organism: Paracoccus sp. (in: a-proteobacteria); assembly: GCA_018056045.1. Taxonomy (GTDB): domain Bacteria; phylum Pseudomonadota; class Alphaproteobacteria; order Rhodobacterales; family Rhodobacteraceae; genus Paracoccus. The sequence goes on along the minus strand of JAGPGI010000052.1, from coordinate 4,195 downwards.
GGCCGACCGCCCCGATGGCGGCATCAATGTCGATGACTGCGCCGATATCTCGACCGCCGTCAGCGCGGTTCTGGATGTCGAGGACCCGATCGAGGACAATTATCACCTCGAGGTCTCGAGCCCCGGCATCGACCGGCCGCTGACCCGGATGAAGGACTTCGCGGCCTTTGAAGGTTACGAGGTGCGGCTGGAAACCAACCAGCCCATCGACGGCCGCAAGCGCTTCAAGGGCGTGCTGGCCGGGACCGAGGGCGACGAGGTCCTGCTGAACATCGAGGAAGCCGGTGAGACCCACACCATCGGCCTGAACTTTGACTGGCTGTCGGACGCCAAGCTGGTGCTGACCGACGAGCTGATCGCCGAAATGCTGCGGCAAAAGAAGGATGCGGGCGTGCAGATCGACCATCTGGACGAATCCGCCTTTGACGAGATCGAAACAGAATCCGGCGAACCCAACGCCGACGCGAAGGAGTGAGGAATGGCCATCACCTCTGCCAACCAGCTTGAGCTTCTGCAGACCGCCGAGGCGGTCGCGCGCGAGAAGATGATCGACCCCGATCTGGTGATCGAGGCGATGGAGGACAGCCTGGCCCGTGCGGCCAAGTCCCGCTATGGCAGCGAAATGGACATCCGCGTCCGCATCGACCGCAAGACCGGCAACGCGACCTTTACCCGCGTGCGCACCGTGGTCGAGGATGACGCCGTCGAGAATTATCAGGCGCAACTGACCGTCGCGCAGGCCCGCCCCTATCTGGACGCGCCGCAGGTCGGCGACGAGATCGTCGATGTGGTGCCTCCGGTCGAGCTGGGCCGCATCGCCGCGCAATCGGCCAAGCAGGTCATCCTGCAGCGCGTCCGCGAGGCCGAGCGTGACCGCCAGTATGAAGAATTCAAGGACCGCGCCGGCACCATCATCAACGGTGTCGTCAAGCGCGAGGAATATGGCAACATCATCGTCGATGTCGGCCGTGGCGAGGCGATCCTGCGCCGCAACGAAAAGATCGGCCGCGAAAGCTATCGCCCGAACGACCGCATCCGCGCCTATGTGAAGGACGTGCGCCGCGAGACCCGTGGCCCGCAGATCTTCCTGTCGCGCACCGACCCGCAGTTCATGGCCGAGCTGTTCAAGATGGAAGTGCCGGAAATCTATGACGGCGTCATCGAGATCAAGGCCGTGGCGCGTGATCCCGGCTCGCGCGCCAAGATCGCCGTCATCAGCTATGACAACTCGATCGACCCGGTCGGCGCCTGCGTCGGCATGCGCGGCAGCCGCGTTCAGGCCGTTGTGGGCGAATTGCAGGGCGAAAAGATCGACATCATTCCGTGGTCCGAGGATCAGGCAACCTTCCTTGTGAACGCGCTGCAACCGGCCGAGGTGGCCAAGGTCGTCATCGACGAGGAGGCGACCCGGATCGAGGTCGTGGTGCCCGACGAGCAGCTTTCGCTGGCCATCGGCCGCCGTGGCCAGAACGTGCGTCTGGCCAGCCAGCTGACCGGTCTGGATATCGACATCCTCACCGAGGAAGAGGAATCCAAGCGCCGTCAGGCCGAGTTCAACGCCCGCACCCAGCTGTTCATGGACGCGCTGGATCTGGACGAGTTCTTCGCCCAGCTTCTGGTCGCCGAAGGCTTCACCAATCTGGAAGAAGTCGCCTATGTCGAGGTGGACGAGCTCTTGTCCATCGACGGCGTGGACGAAGGCACCGCCGCCGAACTGCAGACCCGCGCCCGCGAACATCTGGAAGCCGCCAACAAGGCCGCGCTGGAAAATGCCCGCGCCCTTGGCGCCGAGGACAGCCTGATCGACTTTGAAGGCATCACCCCGCAGATGGCCGAGGCTCTGGCCAAGGACGACGTCAAGACGCTTGAGGATTTCGCGACGCTGGCCGATTGGGAAATCGCCGGCGGCTGGACCACCGCGAATGGTCAGCGCATCAAGGATGACGGCATTCTGGAACCCTTCGGCGTGTCTCTGGAGGACGCGCAGACTCTGGTCATGACCGCCCGCGTGATGCTGGGCTGGGTCGATCCGACCGAGCTGGAATCGGCTGACGAGGCCGAGGCAGGCTCTGACGAGGAGGCCGGGGTGTAACGCCCCGGGAGCTTGATGACACGCGGGGGCCGGGAAAAGGACCGCGAGACGCCCGAACGTCGCTGCATCGTGACGGGCGAAACCCAGCCGAAGGCCGGGTTGATCCGCTTTGTCGCGGGTCCCGATGCCGAGGTCGTGCCGGATCTGGCGGAAAAGCTGCCCGGTCGCGGCTTCTGGGTCGTGGCCGACCGGGCGGCGCTGGACAAGGCGGCGGCCAAGGGTCTGTTTTCACGCGGGGCAAAGGCACAGGTCTCGGCCCCGCCTGAACTGCTGGCAATGATTGAGACCGGGCTGGCGCGGCGTGTCACCGACACGCTGTCACTGGCCCGCAAGGCGGGACTGGCGGTGGCCGGTTTCGAAAAGGTCAAGGACTGGCTGGCGGCCGGCAGGGCGCGTGTGCTCTTGCAGGCCAGCGACGGGTCCGACCGCGGCAAAGGCAAGCTCTGGACCCCGCCCGGCGGGCGCTGGTTCGGCTGCCTGACCGCATCAGAATTGGGTTTGTCCTTTGGGCGCGATCATGTCATACACAGCGCGCTTGCGCCGGGGGGCCTGACCGACAAATTGATCAGGGACGCGAGCAGACTGACGGGTCTGCGCGGGCATGACGGCGGTGTTTCCGCCGGGAAGGAATGAAGATCGGATGAGCGATAACGACGGAAAGAAACCCCTGGGTCTTGGCGGCGGCTCTGGCCGTTCGGGCCAGGTGAAGCAAAGCTTCAGCCACGGCCGGACCCATAACGTGGTCGTCGAGACCAAGCGCAAGCGCGTCGTCGTGCCCGGCAAGGCCGGTGCAGCGGCGGGTGGCGCACGCACGGGCTCGGGCTCGGTGGTGTCTGGGGACCCGTCCAAACGTCCTGCCGGCATCTCGGATGCCGAAATGGAGCGGCGTCTGGCCGCGCTGAAAGCCGCCAAGGCCCGCGAGGTCGAGGAAGCCGCCGCACGCGAGGCCGAGGAAAAGGCCCGCGAGGAAGAACGCGAACGCCGCCGCCTCGAGATCGAGGCGAAGGAGCGCGAGGAACGCGAACGCGAGGAAGCCCTGCGCCTGAAGGCCGAGGAAGACGAGCGCCGCGCCCGCGAGGCCGAGCTGCGTGAAAAGAAAAAGGCCGAAGTGCGCGCCAAGCCCGCGCCCGAGGCACGCCCCGCCGCGCCGGCCGACCGTGCCGCCGCCGAGGCCGCTGCCGCGCGCGCCGAGACCAAGGGCGTCAGCGCCGCGCCGCGCAAGACCGACCGCGAGCGCGACACGCGCAGCCCCTCGACCGACGATCGCGACAGCCGCAACAAGAGCCGCGACGACAACCGCCGCACCGGCAAGCTGTCGCTGAGCCAGGCGCTTGACGGCGAAGGCGGGCGCCAGCGCAGCCTTGCCGCGATGAAGCGCAAGCAGGAAAAGGCCCGGCAGAAAGCCATGGGCGGCGCCCAGCGTGCCGAAAAGCAGGTCCGCGAAGTGCAGCTGCCCGAAACCATCATGGTCTCGGAACTGGCAAACCGCATGGCCGAACGCACCCCCGACGTCATCAAGTCGCTGATGCGCATGGGCATGATGGTGACTGCGAATCAGGGCATCGACGCCGACACCGCCGAACTGGTGATCGACGAATTCGGCCACCGCGCCGTCCGAGTCTCGGATTCCGATGTCGAGCAGGTCATCGACCAGGTCGAAGACAAGCCCGAGGATCTGCAGCCGCGTCCGCCCGTCGTGACCATCATGGGCCATGTCGACCACGGCAAGACCTCGCTGCTGGACGCGATCCGCAAGGCGAACGTCGTTGCAGGCGAGGCCGGTGGCATCACCCAGCATATCGGCGCCTATCAGGTGAAAACCGAATCCGGCGCGCTGCTGACCTTCCTCGACACGCCCGGCCACGCCGCGTTCACGTCGATGCGGGCCCGTGGGGCGCAGGTCACCGATATCGTGGTTCTGGTCGTCGCCGCCGATGACGCGGTCATGCCGCAGACGGTCGAGGCGATCAACCACGCCAAGGCCGCCAAGGTGCCGATGATCGTGGCGATCAACAAGATCGACAAGCCCGCCGCCAATCCGCAAAAGGTCCGCACGGACCTGTTGCAGCACGAGGTCGTCGTCGAGGCGATGTCGGGCGAGGT
>JAGPGI010000376.1 GCA_018056045.1 Paracoccus sp. (in: a-proteobacteria) | reverse complement strand
CCCAACTCGGACCTGATCACCCAGCCGGTCACCAACTGGACGCGCGGCAACCTGACCGGGCGCATCATCGTGCCGGTCGGCGTGGCCTATGGCACCGATACCCGCAGGGTCGAGACGATCCTGCGCGAGATCGCCGAGGACCAGCCCACGGTGATGATCAATCCGCCCCCGGCGGTGCTGTTTCGCAGCTTTGGCGCCGACAGCCTGAACTTCGAGATCCGAGCGATGCTGTCGGACATCAATGGCGGCGTCGGTGTCACCTCCGAGATCAACCACGCCATCGCCAAGCGCTTCGCCGACGAGGGCATCGAGATCCCCTATGCGCAGCGCGACGTCTGGATCCGCAACCCCGAGGCGCTGGTCAAGGCCGAGAAGGAGCTGAGCTCTGACGAGACCGGGGCCGATGCCCCGGGCAAGCCCGAACCGGTCCCGCAGACTCCCGAAAAGCGCCGCCCGATCCAGCCTGACGAGGCCCCCGAAAGCGACGGCGGCGCGGATGACGGTGACGCGGACGGCGAACGCTGAGACCTTGGCCGGCAGGGAGATCTGGCGGAGGGCTTCGGCTTTGCGTATCGCTGGCTTTGGACGACACAAGTCGGGTTGGGCTGATCTTGCGCGGGTGCCATCTCGGCATGAGCCGGGAAGCCGTCGCCCGTGCGGGGCCTCTGCCGTTCAGGCGGCGTCGCGCAATGGCTCGGGCGACTGCGTCTCGCCGTCATCGGGCAGGCCCTCATGTGACAGCAGCACCGCGATCGGTCGCAGCCAGGGGATATGGGCGCAGACGATCATCGCCGCAACCATGATCGGCACCGCCAGAAACGCCCCGGCAATGCCCCAGATCGCCCCCCAGAAGGCCAGGGACAGGATGATCCCGAATGACGACAGGCGCAGCGTCTGACCCAGCAGCAGCGGGTCCAGCACATTGCCGATGACGAATTGCACCGCGGTGCAGGCGCCGCCGATCAGCAGCGTCTGCGTCGGATCGCCGGTTTGCGCCAGCACCAGAACCACCGCGATCACGGTCGCGATGATGGCGCCAAGCGTGGGGATGAAGTTCAGGATAAAGGTCAGCATGGCGACCGCGCCCGCCAGCTCAAGTCCGGCGGCGCGGAAGATCGCCCAGATCAGCAGTGCCGTCACCAGACTGATGCCGGATTTCACCAGCAGATAACGGTTCACCCGCCGGGTGATCGAACGCACGATGTGCAGCACCCGGCCGCTGCGGACCGGGTCACCCAGAATACGCTCGAGCTTGATCGGGAACCACGCCCTTTCGGCGAACATGAAGGCGGTGAAAGTCACCGTCAGCACCGCCCCCGAAATCAGGTTCGAGGCCTGTCCCGCGGCCGAGCGCATCCAGCCTGCGACATTGATGCTGCCAAAGAAGGTGCTCAGCCCCTCGCGGGTGCGGGGACTGAAGTCAGAGGTCAGCCGGGTCAGCACCTCCTGCGCGCGGTCGGAATAGAGGATCGCGGTCGAGACCACCTCGTTGACCTGCGCCACCACCGCTGTCGCCGCCCACAAGAGGCCAAAGCCGATGGCGATCAGCGCCAGCGTCGTCGCCAGCCAGCTGGGCACCTTGAGCCGCGCAAAGGCGGAAATCGCGCCGCCGGTCAGCGAAAAGATGATGATCGCAATCGCCAGACAGATCAGCATGAAGCGGGCCTGCACCAGCAAGAACAGGACCAGCGCAAAGGCGACGATCCCCAGAAACCCTGTCTGTAGCCGCTCTCGCAGCAGTGATTCACCTGTTTGCAAGGCCGCCCTCATGCCCGTGTTGCCAGTCCCGTCCGGGGCGACAGCATGTCTGCACGCGCGCCCCGGTCAGGTGTCAGGCCCGCATATCAGGCCTCTTCGCCCTCATCTTCGCCATTCTCGGCGATGCGTGCAACGGAAACCACGGTCTCGTCCGCGCCGGTATTGAAGACCCGCACGCCGCCAGCCGTCCGCGAACGGAAGCTGATGCCATCGACCGGCACCCGGATCGACTGTCCGGTCGAAGTGGCCAGCATGATCTGGTCGTCGCGTTCCACGGGGAAGCTGGCGACCAGCGGCCCGCCGCGCATGGCCTTGTCCATGGCCATGACGCCCTGACCGCCGCGCCCGCGCACCGGATAGTCGTGGCTGGAGCTGATCTTGCCGGCACCGCGTGCGGTAATGGTCAGGATCAGGTCCTCGGCCGCCGACATCTCGGCATAGCGTTCCTGGGTGATCGCGGCCTCGGCGACGTTTTCCTCGTCCTCGTCGGCCTCGGCGCCGTCATCCAGCGCGCCCTCGACGGCGCGGCGCATCTTCAGATAGGCGGCGCGCTCGGCCGGGTCGGCCTCGAAATGGCGGATGACCGACATGCTGACCACGCGGCTGTCGCCGGCCAGACGGATGCCGCGGACCCCGGTCGAATCGCGGCCCTTGAAGACGCGCACATCGGTGGTCTGGAAGCGGATCGCCCGGCCGGAATCGGTGACCAGCATCACGTCGTCGCTTTCGGTGGCCATGCGGGCGCCGATCAGCTCGACCCCTTCGGGCAGCTTCATGGCGATCTTGCCGTTGCGCATGACATTGGCGAAATCCGACAGCGCGTTGCGGCGCACGTCGCCCTGCGAGGTGGCAAAGATCACCTGATAATCGTCCCATTCCGCCTGAGGCGCATCGACCGGCATCAGCGCGGCGATGGAAACGCCCGGATCAATGGGCAGGATATTGACGATGGCCTTGCCCTTGGCGGTGCGCCCGGCCAGCGGCAGCCGCCACGTCTTGAGCCGGTAGACCATGCCATCGGTGGTAAAGAACAGCAGTTCCGTATGGGTATTGGCCACGAACAACGTGGTGACCACGTCGTCTTCCTTGGTGGCCATGCTGGCAAGGCCCTTGCCGCCGCGCCGCTGGCTGCGGAATTCGGCCAGCGCGGTGCGCTTGATATAGCCGCCCGAGGTGATGGTGACGACCATGTCCTCACGCTCGATCAGGTCCTCGTCGTCCAGATCGCCGGCCCAGTCGGTGATCTCGGTCCGGCGCGGCACGGCAAACAGGGATTTCACCTCGCGCAGCTCGTCCGAGATGATGCCCATGATCCGCTCGCGCGAGGCAAGGATGGCCAGATAGTCGCGGATGGAATCGGCCAGCGTCTTCAACTCGTCGGTGACTTCCTTGACGCCCAGCTGCGTCAGGCGCTGCAGGCGCAGGTCAAGGATGGCGCGGGCCTGGGTTTCCGACAGGTTATAGGTGCCGTCGTCATTGACCGGGTGCAGCGGGTCGTCGATCAGCTTCAGATATTCGACGATGTCATGGGCGGGCCAGCGCCGCGCCATCAGCCGTTCGCGCGCCTCGGCCGCGTCGGCCGAACTGCGGATCGTCGCCACCACCTCGTCCACGTTCGAGA
>JAGPGI010000051.1:5772-11148 GCA_018056045.1 Paracoccus sp. (in: a-proteobacteria) | reverse complement strand
CCCGCGCCATCGGCGAGACGATGATCGTGGTGCTGGGGGCGGGTGCTTCGGCCCGGATGGGGCTGAACCCCTTTGAGGCGATGACGACGATCACCGTCAAGATCGTCAGCCAGCTGACTGGCGACACAGATTTCGCCGCACCCGAAACGCTGGTCGCCTTTGCCCTTGGCCTGACGCTTTTCGCGGTGACCCTGGGGCTGAACATCATCGCCCTTTATGTCGTGCGCAAATACCGGGAGCAGTACGAATGAGCGACGCATCCTTCCCGAGCCTCAGCAAGGCCGCCAAGACCTCGCTGCTGGCCGCCGATCCCCGGACCCGCAAACGCAATGCCGCCGAGGCGCGTTTCCGCGCCTATGGCCTTGCCGCCATCGCCGTGGCGCTGGTCATGCTGGTGGTGTTGCTGGTGACGATCTTTTCCGGCGGCCTCGGCGCATTCCGCCAGACCTACCTGACCATTCCGGTGACTCTGGATGCCGCCCAGCTTGACAAGAAGGGCAACCGCAACCCCGAGGACGTCAAGAAGGTCCTGACGCTGACCTATGGCAAGATCCTCGACAAGGCGCTGGATGCGGCCATCACCGACAAGGGCATTCAGGTGCCCGAACTGAGCGACAAGGACATTTCCGGCCTGATCTCGAAAGAGGCTTCGGCCGATCTGCGCGGGCAGGTGCTGGCCGATCCCGGCCTGATCGGCCAGACCATCGAGGCCCGCGTGCTGGTGAACGGGCGCGTCGACGGCTATTACAAGGGCCGCGTCAGCATGGAAACGGCGGCGCGCGATGCCAACACCTCGCCCGCGCAGCTTGCGCTGGCCGATGCGCTGAAAGCGCAGGGGATGCTGGCCACGGCATGGAACTGGTCGTTTCTGACCAGCCCCGACGCATCGGACCAACGCCCCGAGGCGGCGGGCGTGGGCGTGGCCATCCTTGGCTCGCTTTACATGATGCTGGTGGTGCTGGCGCTGGCGGTGCCGATCGGCGTCGCCGCCGCCATCTATCTTGAGGAATTCGCCCCCAAGAACCGCTGGACCGACATTATCGAGGTGAACATCTCGAACCTTGCGGCGGTGCCGTCGATCGTCTTCGGCATCCTCGGGCTGGCGGCCTTCATCAACTTCGCGGGCCTGCCGCAATCGGCGCCCATCGTCGGCGGGCTGGTGCTGACGCTGATGACGCTGCCGCGCATCATCATCCCGGCGCGGGCGGCGCTGAAGGCGGTGCCGCCCTCGATCCGCGATGCGGCGCTGGGAGTGGGGGCCTCGCGCATGCAGTCGGTGTTCCACCATGTCCTGCCGCTGGCCACGCCCGGCATCCTGACCGGGGTGATCCTCGGGATGGCGCAGGCTCTGGGCGAAACCGCGCCGCTTCTGCTGATCGGCATGGTGGCCTTCGTGAAGAACTTCCCCGCCGCCCCGCCGGAAGGGTTGTTCGACCCCGCCTCGGCCCTGCCGGTGCAGGTCTATAACTGGACCCAGCGCGCCGACCCGGCCTTTATCGAGCGTGCCTCGGGGGCGATCATCGTCCTTTTGGCCTTCCTGCTCTGCATGAACCTTTTCGCCGTCTTCCTGCGCCGCAAGTTCGAGCGCCGGTGGTAATCTGGCCAAGGAGATCCGATATGAACGACATGAGAATCGTGGAGCGTGACGTGACGCAGCAGTCTGACACCAAGATCTCGGCCAGGGGCGTGCAGGTCCATTACGGCGACAAGCACGCGCTGAAAGACGTCAACGTCGATATTCTGGACAAGACCGTGACCGCCTTCATCGGGCCGTCGGGCTGCGGGAAGTCGACCTTTCTGCGCTGCATCAACCGCATGAACGACACCATCGACATCTGCCGCGTCGAGGGGCGCATCGCACTGGACGGCGAGGATATCTATGACCGCCGCGTCGATCCCGTGCAGCTGCGCGCCCGCGTCGGCATGGTGTTCCAGAAGCCGAACCCGTTCCCGAAGTCGATCTTTGACAACGTGGCTTACGGCCCCCGCATCCACGGGCTGGCCCGCAACCGCGCCGAACTGGACGAGATCGTCGAAAGATCCCTGCGCGGCGCCGCGCTGTGGAACGAGGTCAAGGACCGTCTGCATGAGCCGGGAACCGGGCTCTCGGGCGGCCAGCAGCAGCGGCTTTGCATCGCCCGCGCGGTGGCGACCCAGCCCGAGGTCCTGCTGATGGACGAGCCCTGCAGTGCGCTGGACCCCATCGCCACCGGCCAGATCGAGGAACTGATCGACCAGCTTCGCACCGAATTCTCGGTGGTGATCGTGACCCATTCGATGCAGCAGGCCGCGCGGGTCAGCCAGCGCACGGCCTTTTTCCATCTGGGCAATCTGGTGGAATATGGCACCACCGAGGATATCTTCACCAATCCGCGCGATCCGCGCACGGAAAGCTATATCAGCGGCCGGATCGGCTGAGGCAGGAAAGAGAGCGACGATATGAATAACGAACGCCATATCCTTTCGGCCTTTGACCGCGATCTTGAGGCGGTGCAGGCCTTGGTCGTCAAGATGGGCGGCATGGTCGAGGCCGCCATCCATGACGCCGCCATCGCGCTTGAGACCCGCGACGACGAACTGGCCGAGGCGGTGCGCCAGCGTGACAAGGCCATCGACGCGCTGGAGCACCAGATCAATGACGAGGCCGCGCGGCTGATCGCGCTGCGTGCGCCGCGCGCCACCGACCTGCGCATGGTGCTCTCGATCATCAAGATCTCGTCCAGCCTCGAGCGGGTGGGCGATTATGCCAAGAACATCGCCAAGCGCAGCCATGTTCTGGCCGACCTGCCCGCCATCCCCGGCGCCGGCATGGCGCTGCGGCGCATGTCGGCGGCGGTCGAGGGGCTGATGAAGGACGCGCTGGACAGCTATATCCAGCGCGATGTGGCCCTGGCCGAGGACGTGCGCCAGCGCGACCTTGAGGTCGACCAGATGTATAATGCGCTGTTTCGCGAGTTCCTGACCCATATGATGGAGGACCCGCGCAACATCACCGCCTGCATGCATCTGCATTTCATCGCCAAGAACATCGAGCGCATGGGCGATCATGCCACCGGCATTGCCGAGCAGGTGATCTATCTGGCCACGGGCGGCCTGCCCGAGGACACCCGCCCCAAGGGCGAAAGCGTCCCGCGCATGACCACGGAAGGGGCCTGAGCCATGGCGCAATCGCAACCCTGCGTGCTGGTGGTCGAGGATGAGGGCGCGCAGCGCGAGGTGCTGAAATACAACCTCGAAGCCGAGGGCTTTGCCGTGGTCATGGCCGAGAATGGCGACGAGGCGATGCTGCTTGTGGCCGAGGAACAGCCCGACCTGATCGTCTTGGACTGGATGCTGCCCAATGTCAGCGGCATCGAGATCTGCCGGCGCGTCAAGGCCGACCCGCAGACCCGCCAGATCCCCATCGTCATGCTGTCGGCGCGCTCCGAAGAGGTCGACCGCGTGCGCGGGCTGGAAACCGGCGCCGACGATTATGTGGTCAAACCCTATTCGGTGGTCGAGCTGATGGCGCGCCTGCGCACGCAACTGCGCCGCACCCGGCCCGCGACCATGGGCGAAAGGCTCAGCTTTGGCGACATCATTCTGGATGCGGGCGAACATCGGGTCTTTCGCGGCGGTCAGGCGCTGCATCTGGGTCCGACCGAGTTCCGGCTGCTCAGCACGCTGATGGAAAAGCCCGGCCGGGTCTGGACGCGCGAGCAGTTGCTGGACCGGGTCTGGGGCCGCGACATCTATGTCGATACGCGCACCATCGACGTCCATGTCGGGCGGTTGCGCAAGGCGCTGATGGCCCATGGCGGCGAAAACCCGGTGCGCACGGTGCGCGGCACGGGCTATTCGCTGGGGTGAATGGCCGCGCACAAGGCGTTGCAGAAAAATGAAAAGCCGCGGGTTTTCCCGCGGCTTTCCTGTTGTCTGTCCGGCTCAGTTCGCGGCCAGAAGCTGGGTGATCCGGCGCACGGCCACGCGGCGGTTCTGGCGCTCGGCCTCCTCGGTCGGGACCAGCAGGAACTGTTCGCCGTAACCCTGCACCACCATGTTTTCCGGCGGCACCTGGAAATATTCGGTCAGCGCCAGCGCCACCGATTCCGCCCGCCGGTCCGACAGCGCGAGGTTCGCGGCATTCGAGCCGATGGCGTCGGTATAGCCCTCGATCATATAGATTTCACGCGGGTTCTGGTCGATGCTGTCGCGAATGACCTTGCCCAGCGTCGCCAGTTGGCGCGCCTGATCGGGGGTGATCGCCGCCGAGCCGGTGTCAAAGGTGACCTCGGGAACATTGACCGGGGCAACCAATGCGCGCACCTCGGGGATGTCGCGGACCTGACCCAGGCTGAAGCGGCGATCCACCGCCGTTTCACGACGCAGCGCCTCGCGCAGGGCATCCTCGTCCAGCGGGCGGCGGATCACCTCGACCGGCGGCGGCGCGGGCAGGGTCGAGACCCGAACCGGTTCGGCCGTGGTGTCGTCGATCAGCTGGGTCTCGCTGCCATCGGCGCGGATCAGCGTGCGCCGAAGCGTGTTCATGTCGGCGTCGCGGATGGTGACGACGCGGCTGCCATCCTCGCGCAGCACGGTGGTGCGGGTCGAGCCGTCCTGAAAGGTCTCGGTCTGCACGTTCGAGCCGGGGCGATAGAGCAGGGCGTTGTCATCCTTGATGACCTGCTGGCTGCCGTCGGGCAGGGTGACGACCACGCGGTCGCCGGTATTCAGCGCCACCTCGCGGTCGTTTGACAGCATCTTGCCGACGGCAAAGCCCGCCGCGCCGGCCAGAAGCATCTTGGCGATGTCGCGCTTGCTGTCGTCATCGTCGCCCTTGTCGCGGGCCGTCGTGGCGGTCGCATTTCCGGGCTGCAGCCCCTGCATGACCGAGGTGGCGAAGTCCTCGGCCGAGCTGCGGGTATTTTCCTGCGTGATCGCGACCTCGTCGAGCTGCCCCTGCGCCTGATCGGCGCCGGCCGAAAGCGCGGCGGCGGTGGCGGGCGCGACCTGTTCGGCGGCGCGTTGGGCGACGGCACTCGGCGCGGCCTGCATCTCGGGTGCGGGCAGTTCCGCCGGGGCCTCAGCCGTTTGCGGATCCGGGGTCTTGGCAGCGGGAGCGGTGCCCGGCAGCGCATCGGTGACCGGAGCGGGGTCAGACTGGGTGCCCTGCGTGGCGGCCTCGGCCTCGAGCTTTTTGCGCAACGCGTCGGGACCGATCGGTTCACCCGTTACGGTCGCCGGCGCGGCTTCTGCGGCGGGTTTGACCTTGGGCGCGGGATCCGCGGTGGTCACGGCTTGCGGCGAGTCGGGCTTGGGTTGCGGTGCCTTTTGCGCCTCGGTCGCGAGCTTTTCGGTCCGCTCGGCGCTTGCGGCGGCATCCGCCGGCTTGGCGAC
>JAGPGI010000051.1:0-5672 GCA_018056045.1 Paracoccus sp. (in: a-proteobacteria) | reverse complement strand
TGGGCGCGGGATCCGCGGTGGTCACGGCTTGCGGCGAGTCGGGCTTGGGTTGCGGTGCCTTTTGCGCCTCGGTCGCGAGCTTTTCGGTCCGCTCGGCGCTTGCGGCGGCATCCGCCGGCTTGGCGACAGGGCTTTCGGCCTGCGTCACCGGCGGCTTTTCCACCGGCTGTTCGGCCTGTGTCACCGGAGGCTTGCTTGCCGGAGCCACCGCCTCGGGTTCTTGCTCCGCCACAGGGGCGACCGGCGCCTCGGGCGCCGTCTCGGCCTGCTCGGGCTGGACCTCGGCCGCAGCCGGGGGGGCGGGTTCGACAGCGGCCGGCTGGTCGCCTTGCGGCTGGGCTTCAGGCTGGGCCTGTTCCTGTTCCGGCGCGGCGGGGGGCGCTGGCGGCTCGGCCGTCTCGGCGGCGGGTTGCGCCTCGACCGGCTCTGCCGGGGTTTCCGCGGGCGCGGCGGGTGCTTCGGCCGCAACCTCACTTGCAGCCTCGCTAGCTGCTTCGTTTGCTGCTTCGGCCGGCTGCTGTTCCAGTGCCTGTGCCTCGCCGCCTTCAGCTTGCGGCAGGATCAATTGTTCCGGCATCTCGCCGTTCTGCTGCTCTTGTGCCAGCGCGAATTGCGGCGCGGCCAGAGCCATGCAGGTCACGATGGCGGTCGTCGTCTTGTAGATGCGGCGCATGTCGGTTCCTTTTCCGATGGTCGCGTTATGGCGGCTCAACCGCCGGCTGGCGGCCCGGTTCCGGAATCTGTCCTGACCATTTCGTGAGGGCGCGGCATCTGGCCTGTGGCGCGGCGGCGGCCGGCTAACCCTCGCTCAGCGCGAGTTTTCCGCCCGAAACCCGCTGGATGCGGCCCGACAGTTCCAGCGTCAGAATCACCGGCGCAAGCACCGCTGCCGGCACGCCGAGATCGCGGATCAGCAGGTTTTCCTCGGTGGGGCTGGGTCCGAGACGCGAGAGGATGCGCGCCTCAAGATTGACCGGGCCGCCAGCGCAGGGCAGGCGCTGTTGCGCTCCGGCCGTCGAGCGCATGGCGTGACCCAGTTCGGCCAGCCGGCGGGCGACGGCGGCAGGTTGCAAGGCCCGCGCAAGGCCCGAGCCCGCCCGCGATGCGGGGGCAGGGGCGGGGCGGGGCGGCACCGGCAATGCCAGTTCCGCCTGAATTTCATCGGGCGCGCCGTTCGATTGCAGCGCGTCGAGCACATCGGCCGAGTTCCTGACCAGAATCGCGCCGTCGCGGATCAGCGCGTTGCAGCCGCTGGCACGGGCATCCATCGGATGGCCCGGCACCGCCATGACCTCGCGGCCCTGATCCAGCGCGCAGCGCGCCGTGATCAGGCTGCCCGAACGCATCGCCGCCTCGATCACCACCACCGCGCGCGACAGACCCGAGATGATGCGGTTGCGGGCCGGAAAATGCCGGGCGACCGGCTCGGTTCCCGGCGGTTGTTCGGTGATCAGCAGGCCGGTCTCGCAGATCGTCTCGGCCAGCGCGGCATTCTCGCTGGGATAGATCATGTCGATGCCGCCGGCCATGACGGCGATGGTGGCGGTGCCCAGAGACGCCTCATGCGCGATGGTGTCGATGCCGCGCGCCAGCCCCGCGACGACCGCCGCGCCCGATTGTGCCAGGCCCAGGGCCATGCCCCGCGCCATGCGCAGCCCCAGCGACGAGGCATTGCGCGCGCCGATGACCGCCACCGGCAGACGCTGAAGCGTCGCGATGTCGCCGCGCAGCCACAAGACCGGCGGGGCATCGGCGATTTCGCGCAAGCGGAAGGGATAGTCGGGATGGTCCCAGGTCAGCAGCCGGGCGCCGGCGCGCCGTCCGGCCTCGATCTCGGCCTCGGCCACGGAGATCGGGCAGGGCGCGTAATCCTCGATCCCGGCGGCCCGGGCAATGGCGGGCAGGGCGGCCAGCGCCGCCTCGGCACTGCCATGTTCGGCCAGCAGGCGGTGAAAGGTCGCCGGGCCGACCTTGCGCGAACGGATGAGGCGAAGCGTGGCAAGCCCATCCTCGTTAAGGACGCGTTGGCTGTGGTGGGGGTCGAAAGAAAGCGGTCTTGCCATCATGTCCGGTGCCTCTGCCTCATCCGTAACAGAGTCATCGCACAGCAATGGTTAAGAATGCGTTATCCGGGCAACTGGTTGAAAATATGAGGCTGCCGCCCGAAACGGCGCGCAATCACGAGGCCGAGCCGCCAATGGTCAGCCCGCCGATTCGCAGGCTGGGCAGGCCGACGCCCACCGGAACCCATTGCCCCTGCTTGCCACAATTGCCGATGCCGGGGTCCAGCGACAGGTCATTGCCGATGGCGCGGATCTCGCGGAGCGCGGTGGCGCCGTCGCCGATCAGCGTCGCGCCCTGAATGGGATCGCCGACCTCACCGTTCTTCACGCGGTAAGCCTCGGTGCAGGAAAACACGAACTTGCCATTGGTGATATCGACCTGACCGCCGCCAAAGCCCACGGCATAGATGCCATCCTCGAGCCCCGAAAGGATCGAGGCGGGGTCCTCGCTTCCCGCCAGCATGAAGGTATTGGTCATGCGCGGCATCGGCGCATGGGCATAGCTTTGCCGGCGGCCGTTGCCGGTCGGTTCGACCCCCATCAGCCGCGCGTTCTGGCGGTCCTGCATATAGCCAACCAGCACGCCGTCCTCGATCAGGACATTGCGGCGGGGGGCGGTGCCCTCGTCATCGACCGAGATCGAGCCGCGCCGGTCGGGGATGGTGCCGTCATCAATCACGGTGACGCCGCGCGCCGCGACCTGCTGGCCCAGTAACCCGGCGAAGGCCGAATGCCCCTTGCGGTTGAAATCGCCCTCAAGGCCGTGGCCGACGGCCTCATGCAGCAGGATGCCGGGCCAGCCGGGGCCCAGCACCGCATCCATGACCCCCGCGGGCGCGGGGACCGAGCGCAGGTTGACCAGCGCGATGCGCAGCGCCTCGCGCACCAGCCCCTGCCAATGTTCGGGCGCGATCAGCCCGTCCAGCGCGATGCGGCCGCCGCCGCCGGCATTGCCCGATTCCCGGCGGCTGTTCGATTCCACGATGACCGAGACATTGATGCGCGCCATCGGCCGGATATCGGTTGCCAGACCGCCTTCCGGGCGCAGGATAGCGATTTCCTGCACCGAGGTCGAAATGCTGGCCGAAACCTGCACGATGCGCGGGTCCAGATCGCGGGCAAAGGCGTCGATTTCGCGAAGCAGCGCCACGCGGGTGGCAAAGCTGACATGTTCGGCCGGGTCGATGGCGGCATAAAGCGGCGTGAAGGGGCCGCTTGCCGGGGGCAGGGCCAGCGTGCCGCCGCCATCGCCAACGGCCAGACGCACGGTCTCGGCGGCCTTTTTCAGCGCCGCCTCGTTGATTTCCGTCGAATGGGCATAGCCGGTGACCTCGCCCCGCACGGCGCGCAGGCCGAAGCCCTGCTCGGCGTCGTAGCTGGCGTTGCGCAGCCGGCCATCGTCAAAGACCAGCGCCTCGCCGCGCGAGCGTTCAAGAAACAGCTCTCCATCCTCGGCCCCGTCCAGAGCGGTGCGCAGGATTTTCAACGCGCGATCCTGATCAAGATGGGTCTGGAAGGGGGAAAACGAAGCGTCAGTCATGCGGACCTGTCCTTGCCTGAGAGGCCCGCCTAGGGCTTTTTTGCTCGAAAGTCGATAGCTATAGGCTTGCCGGGACGGACAAGATATGGTTCTGGTGCAAGACCGATACCG
The DNA here is from genome assembly GCA_018056045.1 of Paracoccus sp. (in: a-proteobacteria). Classification (GTDB taxonomy): domain Bacteria; phylum Pseudomonadota; class Alphaproteobacteria; order Rhodobacterales; family Rhodobacteraceae; genus Paracoccus. Next base: position 1,958 of record JAGPGI010000051.1, on the reverse strand, counting down.
CACGGGAACCACAACCCGCCGGTGTAATGTAGGCAACGGGATGGAATGATGGCAATTGCGACACAGCGCCGCGGGCTGGCGGCAGTAACTGGCCTTGGGTTTGCGGCAATGACGGCCATTCCGGCCATGGCGCAGGACGTGCTGGGCGATCTGCCCGTGATCGGCAAGCCGGTCGATGGCGGCATCGGCTTTCAGCCGGCTTCGAGCCCTCTGGCGCACGACCAGCAATGGCTGGATCATTTCGTGCTGATCATCATCACTGCGGTGACGATTTTTGTCTGCCTGCTGCTGCTGATCTGCATCGTGCGCTACAACCGCCGCGCAAATCCGGTGCCGGCGCGCTTTACCCACAACACCCCGATCGAGGTGATCTGGACCCTGGTTCCGGTGCTGATCCTGGTCGCGATCGGTGCCTTCTCGCTGCCGATCCTGTTCCGCAGCCAGGAAATGCCCAATGACCCCGATCTGGTGGTCAAGGCCATCGGCCATCAGTGGTACTGGTCCTATGAATATCCCAATGACGGCATCGCCTTTGACGCACTGATGCTGGAAAAGGACGCGCTGGCCGATGCCGGCTATGCCGAGAACGAATATCTGCTGGCCGCCGACAATCCGGTCGTGGTGCCGGTGGGCAAGAAGGTGCTGGTGCAGGTCACAGCGACCGACGTGATCCACAGCTGGACCATCCCTGCATTCGCGGTCAAGCAGGACGCCGTTCCGGGCCGCATCGCGCAGCTCTGGTTCTCTGTCGATCAGGAAGGCGTCTATTTCGGCCAGTGTTCGGAACTGTGCGGCATCAACCACGCCTATATGCCCATCGTGGTCAAAGCCGTCAGCCAGGAGAAATACGACGCCTGGCTCGCCGGCGCGAAAGAGGAATTCGCGGCTGACGCCTCGGATTACCTGCCGGCCAAGCCCGTCCAACTGGCGCTGGCGGAATAAGGGCTGACCGTGGCCGATACCAATGCATATGAAAGCACCGCCCCGGACCACGGGTTCGAGGCGGGCTTTGGTGACTATGTCGCGCTGTTGAAGCCGCGCGTCATGTCGCTGGTGGTGTTCACGGCCTTTGTCGGGCTGTGGATCGCGCCGGTGCCGATGAATCCCTTTGTCGCTTTCTGCTGCGTGCTGTTCATCGCCCTTGGCGGCGGTGCCTCGGGCGCGCTGAACATGTGGTATGACGCCGATATCGACGCGGTGATGAAGCGCACCGCCAACCGTCCCGTGCCCGCAGGCCGCGTCCCGGCTGGTGAGGCATTGGGGGTGGGGCTGGCGCTGTCGGGCCTGTCGGTAATGATGCTGGGGCTGGCGGCGAACTGGTTCGCGGCGGGCTTTCTGGCCTTTACCATCTTCTTTTATGCCGTGGTCTATACGGTCTGGCTGAAACGCTCGACCCCGCAGAACATCGTCATCGGCGGCGCAGCGGGGGCATTCCCGCCCATGATCGGCTGGGCTTGCGCCACTGGCAGCATCAGCCTTGAATCGCTGTTGATGTTCGCGCTGATCTTCTTCTGGACGCCGCCGCATTTCTGGGCGCTGGCGCTGTTCATGAAGGACGACTATTCCAAGGCCGGCGTGCCGATGCTGACGGTGACGCATGGCCGCAAGGTCACCCGCCGCCATATCTTTGCCTATACGCTGGTGCTGGCGCCCTTCGCGATCTGGCTGGGCTTTACCTCGGTCGGCGGGCCGCTGTATCTGGCGGTCTCGGTGGTGCTGAACGCGCTGTTCATCGCCGGTGGCTGGCGCATCCTGCACCGTTCCGAAGAGGCCGCGCAGGCCGATGGCTACAAGGTCGAGAAGCGCTATTTCCGCCTGTCGCTCTACTACACCTTCCTGCATTTCCTGGCGCTGCTGGTGCAGCACTGGATGGGAGGATGGTGATGCAGCAGGTCGAGCATGAACTGCACCATCGCCGCCGCAGCCGCAATCTGGGGCTTCTGGCGGTGCTCCTGGCC
>JAGPGI010000375.1 GCA_018056045.1 Paracoccus sp. (in: a-proteobacteria) | reverse complement strand
CCACAAGCTCGGCATCAATATAGAGACCGAGATGCGGGCCCGCGCCTTTGACCACCTGACGCGGCTCAGTTGGCGCTGGTATGACCGCGCCCGCACCGGCAAGCTGGTCGCCCGCGTCACCCGCGATCTGGAAGAGATCGGCGAGGTCGCCCATCACGGCCCCGAGGACGCCTTTATCGCCATCATGACCTTTGTCGGCGCCTTTGGCCTGATGTTCTGGATCAACCCGCAACTGGCGCTGATTGTGGCGCTGATCGTGCCCGCCATGCTGGCTTTGGTGATCTTTTACGGCGGCCGGATGACCCGGACCTGGCAGGCGATCTATTCCCGCGTCGGCGATTTCAACGTCCGGCTGGAGGAGGCTCTGGGCGGCGTCCGCGTCGTGCAGGCCTTTGGCAACGAGGCGCATGAAAACCACCTGTTTGCCGCCGACAATCACCGCTACTGGCGGGCCAAGCTGGACGCCTATCGGGTCATGGCGGCATCCGGCGCGCTGCAATATATGGGGCTGCGGCTGGTGCAGGTGATCGTCATGGTCGTGGGGGCGGGCTTCGTGCTGTCGGGCGATCTGACCACCGGTGGCTTTGTGGGCTTTCTGCTGCTCGTGGGTGTCTTTTATCGCCCGCTGGAAAAGATCGCCTCGGTGATCGAGACCTATCCGCGCGGCATCGCCGGTTTCCGCCGCTATCAGGAACTGCTGGCGACCGAGCCCGAGATCGCCGACACCCCCGGCGCGATCGAGGCCCCGACCCTGCGCGGCGACATCGGCTTTCACGACATCAGCTTTGCCTATGACCCGACGCGCCCGATCCTGACCGGGATCGATCTGAACATCCGCGCCGGCGAAACCGTGGCTTTTGTCGGCCCCTCGGGCGCGGGCAAGACCACGCTGCTGGCGCTGCTGCCCCGCTTTTACGAGCCGACATCGGGGCGGATCAGCGTGGACGGGCTGGCGCTGGACGGGATGCGGCTGAACAGCCTGCGCCGCCAGATCGGGCTGGTCAGTCAGGACGTGTTCCTGTTCGGCGGCACGCTGCGCGACAATATCGCCTATGGCCGGCTGGGTGCCACCGAAGACCAGATCCGCGCCGCCGCCGCGCAGGCGCAACTGACCGCGCTGATCGAGTCCCTGCCCGATGGGCTGGACACGGTGGTGGGCGAACGCGGGGTGATGCTGTCGGGCGGGCAGAAACAGCGCGTGGCCATCGCCCGCGCCTTCCTGAAGAACCCGCCGATCCTGATCCTCGACGAAGCGACCAGCGCGCTGGACAGCCAGACCGAGCGCGAGATCCAGACCGCGCTGGACGCCTTGGCTCAGGGCCGCACGACGCTGGTCATCGCGCACCGGCTGGGCACGATCCGCCATGCCGACCGCATCGTGGTCATGGACCGGGGCCACATTGCCGAAACCGGCACGCATGCCGAGCTGATCGCGCAGGGCGGCATCTATGCCGGGCTGGCCCGCTAGCCCCAATAGGCCGCGGCGGTGAAGCTTTTCTTGGGCATGCCCAGCCCCTGCAGGTGCTGACGGGCCAGCCGGGCTTGATCGGCCGAGGCGGCGAACCAGACATGATCCTGATCGCCCGCCAGCGGTGTGGCCCGCAGCGCCGCCAGCAGGTCGTCGCTGCGGCGGACGCGCGGATCGCCGGCCAGTGCGCCCAGATCCTCGGGGGCGCAGGCAAGTGTGGCCCGGACCTCGCCCTGCGCCAGCGCCAGCATGCGCGCGATGGCGGGCATGGCGGTCTCATCGCCAAAAAGATGCAGGCGCGAGGCCATCGGACACCAGCCGCCACCGGGGCCAAGGATGCCGACCTGATCGCCGACCGGGTCCGACAGCGCCCAGTCGCAGGTCGGGCTGCCGGCATGGCGGAAGATGTCGAAATCCAGCCAGTCGCCCGCCTGCGCGGCGACGGTATAGACCGCGCGGTGCAGCGCGTCGGCGCCCTCGGGCCAGAGCGTGCGGCCGCTCTCGCCGACATAGGGCCAGACCGGATCGCGGCCCGGCCGCGGCAAAAGCAGACGGAAATGCAGGCTGCCCATGGCAAAGCGCGCCGCGTCAGGTCCCGAGACGCGCATGCGCAGAAAGCCCGGCGTCACCGGCGCGACCGAGACGACGCGCATCAGCGACAGGCCGGGCGCCAGCGCCCCCGCATCGACATGATCCCAGGCCACCGTGAGGCCGATCTCGGCGAAAAGCTCGGTCGCGCTGTCGCGCAGGGTGCCGATCAGCCGCGGCTCGGGCGCGGCAAGCTCGATCCGCCAGCCCTGCGGCTCGGGGGCCATGCGCAGCTCCGAGCCCCAGACCGAGAGGCTCAGCCCCTCGGGCGTTTCGCTCAGCGGCGCGTCCCAGGCAAGCGCCCGCGCCTTGAGCGCGGCCGCAGCCGCCCCGGATCGCTGCGGGATGAATCCCACGGCCAGATGCTGTTTCGCGCGGATCATCGCAATGCCTCGCTGTTCTCGGCCCCGGCAAGGGCATGGCCGCGCACGGATTGCGGCAGGATGAAGCTGCCCCGCGCCGGCGTCGTGTTGACCCGCAGCGGACAGGCATAGACCGGGCCAAGGATCTCGTCGCGCAGCACCGTCTCGGGCGTGTCATGGGCAACGATGCGCCCCGCCCCGATCAGCGCGATGCGGTCGGCAAACATGGCGCTGAGGTTCAGGTCATGCATCACCATCACCACGCCGCCGCCCGCATCCGCGAAATCGCGCGCGATCCGCATCACCTCAAGCTGATGCGCGATATCAAGGCTCGAGACCGGCTCGTCCAGAAACAGCCAGCGCGGCGCATCGCCCGTGGCGGTGTCGGCGGGCAGCCATACCTGCGTCAGCACCCGCGCAAGCTGGACGCGCTGCTGCTCGCCGCCCGAGAGCGCCTGATAGAAGCGGCCCTCGAACCCGGCCAGCCCGACACGCGCCAGCATCTGCTGGGGCAGCGTCGCATGGGGCGCCTGCAGGCCCAGCCGGACCACCTCGATCACGGTAAAGGGAAAGGCCAGCACGCTGGCCTGCGGCAGCACGGCGCGCAGTTGCGCCAGCACCGGGGCCGGGGTCCGGGCGATGTCGCGGCCGTTCAGGGCAATGCGGCCGGCATAGCCGATATCGCCGCTGATGGCCCTGAGCAGCGTCGATTTTCCGGCGCCGCTGGGGCCGATGATGGCGGTGATGCGGCCGGGGGCGGCGCGCAGATTGACGCCCTGCAACAGCTCCCGCCGGCCGGCGCGCACGCAAAGGTCGTGAACCTCAAGCATCGCTCACAGATCCACCAGCGCGCGGTTGCGCAGCAAGACCCACAGAAAGAACGGCCCGCCGGTGACGGCGGTGACAATGCCGATGGGCAGTTCGGCCGGGGCGATGACGGCGCGGCTGACCATGTCGGCCAGTATCAGCACCGTCG
>JAGPGI010000050.1:9439-11194 GCA_018056045.1 Paracoccus sp. (in: a-proteobacteria) | reverse complement strand
GTCTTCAGCCCTGCTTCGCCGCCCGGATCTGGGCGACGATCGGCTCCAGCCCGTCGGCCGGGACGCCGCGCAGCATCTCGCCCTCGATGATGAAGGTCGGCGTGCCCATGATCCGCATCTGCTCGGCCAGCTGGTGGTTCTTGCGAATGACCGCCGAGACCTCCTCGGTGTTCATCCGGTTCAGCACCGCCTTGCTGTCCACCCCCAGCTTGTCGGCCAGCGCGCCGAGGCTTTCCAGATTGACCGGCCCGCGCGATTCCATCAACGCGTCATGGGCCTTTTTATAGGCATCCGCGCCGGCCTCTTGCTGGACTGCGACGGCAAAGCGCGCGGCCATGTCGCTTTCCTGGCTCAGGATCGGGAATTCCTTGATGATCCAGCGGATATTGCCGTCATCCTTGAGCAGCTTCTCGACCGCGGGGTTGATCTGCTTGCAATAGCCGCAACGGTAATCGATGAACTCGACCATGGTGATGTCGCCTTCGGGATTGCCGCCGACCCAGCTATGGCCATCGTCAAAGATCGCGTCCTTGTTGTTCTGGACCAGCAGTTTGTCGTTACTCGCCTCGTCCGCGGCGCGGCGGGTTTCCAGCACGTTGATCGATTCGATCAGGACCTCGGGATTGGCCATCAGGTATTCGCGCACGGCGGTGCCAAAGGCATCCTTCTCGGCCTCGCTCATGTTTGCGGGGTCAAAGGCAAGGGCGGGCAGGGCGGTTGCCGTCATCAGCGCGGCGGTCAGAATGGCTTTCATCCGGGGTCCTTTCGTATCGGCGCAAAGCTTGGCCCGTCGGGGCCGGCGTTGCAAGCCGGTGCACGGCTGTTCACGCGGGCTTGACCCAAGGGGCCATAGGCCCGATACCCGCCCAAAACGATGAGGCAGAGATGAAGACGTCGCAGCGCGGACAGGTCGATCCGTTCATCGTGATGGACGTGATGGAGGCCGCCCGCAAGGCCGAGGCCGCCGGCCGGCGCATCATCCATATGGAGGTGGGCCAGCCCGCCACCCCGGCCCCCAAAGGCGCGCGTGAGGCGCTGGCGCAGGCACTGGAACAGCCGCTGGGCTATACGGTGGCACTGGGTCTGCCCGAGCTTCGCCAAGGCATCGCCGCGCTTTACCAGCGCTGGTACGGGATCGATCTTGACCCGGCGCGGGTGGTGGTCACGCCCGGCTCCAGCGGCGCCTTCATCCTTGCCTTCTCGGCGCTTTTCGATGCCGGCGACCGCGTCGCCCTGGGTGAGCCGGGCTATCCCAGCTATCGCCAGATCCTGCGCGCCATGTCCTTGCAGCCCGTCGGCATCCCCACCCGGATCGAGGACCGCTATCAACCCCGCCCCGAGGATCTGCCGGATGACGTGCAGGGCTTGATCCTTGCTTCGCCCGGAAACCCGTCCGGAACCGTCCTGCGCCGCGAGGAATTGGCGGCGCTGACCACGCGCGCGGCCGCGCTTGGCGTCAGCGTGATCTCGGACGAGATCTATCACGGGCTGGATTACGGCGCGGGCTTCCACTCGGCGCTTGAGGTCACGGATGATGTCGTGGTCATCAACAGTTTCTCCAAATATTTCAGCATGACCGGCTGGCGCATCGGCTGGATGGTCGTCCCCGAGCCGATGATCCGCACCGTCGAGCGCATCGCCCAGAACATGTTCATCTGCCCGCCCCATGCCAGCCAGGTCGCGGCACTGGCGGCGCTGGATTGCGTCGATGAGGCCGAGGCGAACCTTGCCGTCTATGCCGCCAATCGCCAGATG
>JAGPGI010000050.1:0-9339 GCA_018056045.1 Paracoccus sp. (in: a-proteobacteria) | reverse complement strand
CATGGCGGCCATGACCCCGGCGCGCAGGTCGGCGCGATCAGCGAGGCGGCGGTGATGCTGGGCTTTGCGCAGGAACTGGCCGAGCTTTTGACCCGCGAGGGGTTCGAGGTCGTGACCACCCGTCAGGATGACAGCTTCATCCCGCTGGAACGGCGCATGACCATCGCCCGCGCGGCGGGGGCGGACCTGTTCATCTCGCTTCATGCCGATGCGCTGCCGGCGGGCGAGGCGGCGGGCATGTCGATCTATACCTGGGACCCCGATGCCGATGACCGGGCCACGCGCGATCTGGCGATGCGTCATGACCGCGCCGATCTGGTCGGCGGGCTGGACCTTGTCGGCACCGATGACAGGGTGGCGGATGTGCTGATGGATCTGGCGCGGCTGGAAACCCATCCCCGTTCCGAGGCCTTCGCGAAATTTGCCGTTTCCGAGCTGAACCGCGCCGGCGTCGCCATGCATCGCCGCCCGGTGCGCGGGGCGGCCTTCTCGGTCCTGAAATCGCCCGATATCCCTTCGGTGCTGATCGAGCTGGGTTTTCTGACCGACCCCGGCGACCGCGCCAATCTGTTCGATCCCGACTGGCGGGCCGAGACGGCGCGGGCACTGGCGCGCGCCATCGGCGGCTGGTCGCAGGACGATGCCGCCCGAGCCGCACTTTCGCGCAGGTAGCGCAAGGTTGCTTTGACGGGGCGTTCCCCGATATCTATAGAGACCCAGGTTATCCCCAGAGGCTTGCCCATTGTTCCGTTTCGTCCTGTCCTTCCTTGGCGGTATCTTTGCCTGGATCGTCACCGCTGTTTTCTTCGTCGCCCTGACTCTGGGGGCGGTGTTCTGGATGTATTCGCGCGACCTGCCCAGCCACACGCAGCTTGCGCAATATTCGCCCAAGACCATCAGCCGGATCTATTCCGGCGAAGGCCGCCTGATCGACGAATTCGCGCAGGAACGCCGCATTTATGTCCCGATCGAGGAAATCCCGCCGCTGGTGAAACAGGCCTTCATCAGCGCCGAGGACAAGAACTTCTATCACCATCACGGCTTTGACCCGCGCGGCATGATGGGGGCGCTGGTTCAGGCGGTGAAATCGGGTGGCGCCAATGTGCGCGGCGCCTCGACCATCACCCAGCAGGTGATGAAGAACTTCCTGCTCTCCAGCGACCGCAGCGTCGAGCGCAAGATCAAGGAACTGATCCTGGCGACGCGGCTGGAAACGACGCTGAGCAAGGACCAGATCCTTGAGCTGTATCTCAACGAGATCTTCCTGGGCCAGAACAGCTTTGGCGTCGCCGCCGCCGCGCAGACCTATTTCAACAAGCCGCTGACCGATCTGGCCCCGCATGAGGCGGCTATGCTCGCCGCGATGCCGCAGGCACCGGGCCGCTATCACCCCGTCCGCGCCAAGGAGCGGGTGACAGAACGGCGCGACTATGTGCTGCGCGAGATGTGGCAGAACGGCTTTATCGACGAGGCGACCTATAAGTCCGAGGTCAAGCTTCCGTTGCGCTCGGTCCAGAACGGCGACTTCCCGGCGCTTCAGCAGCAATTGCCGCCGCGCGACTATTTCACCGACGAGATCCGCCGCCAGCTTTCGCGCGAATTCGGCGAGGACGAGTTCTTTGGCGGCGGCCTTGCCATCCGCGCCACCGTCGAGCCGCGCCTGCAAAAGGTCGCCGCCCGCGCGCTGCAAAAGGCGCTGGAGCAACATGACCGTGGCCGTGGCGTCTGGCGCGGCACCCGCGTCACCATCCCGGCCGAAAAGCTGGGCACGGAAGCCGACTGGCGCGCCGCGCTGGCCGAGGCCGGGGTGCCCCGCGATATCGAGAACTGGCACCCTGCCGTGGTCCTTTCACTGAACGACAGCGATGCCCGCATCGGCATTGAGGGCGTCGATGAGGACGAGGACGGTCACTGGATCCCGGCCAAGGACGTGCAATGGGCGCGCAAGCGGCTGGCCGATGGCAAGCTGGGGCGCAAGGCCAGCGTCGCCTCGGACCTGCTTGAGGTGGGCGACGTGGTGCTGGTCCGGCAGATGACCAATGACAGCGATGGCAGCTTCATCCGCTGGACCCTGCGGCAGGTGCCCGAGGTTCAGGGCGGCTTCATGGCCATGGACGTCAATACCGGCCGCGTCATTTCGATGCAGGGCGGGTTCAGCTATCAAAGTTCGGTCTTCAACCGCGCGACGCAGGCGCAACGCCAGCCCGGCTCCAGCTTCAAGCCCTTCGTCTATGCGGCGGCGCTGGATTCGGGCTTTTCGCCCGCGACCATCATCGTTGACGAGCCGATCACCCTGAACACGCCGCAGGGGCTGTGGACACCCAAGAATGCCAGTGGCAAGTTCTATGGCCCGACGCCGATGCGCACCGGGATCGAACAGTCGCGCAACCTGATGACCATCCGTATCGCGCAGGGCGTCGGCATGGATACGGTGGCGAAATATGCCGAGAAATTCGGCGTCTATGACCATCTGGGGCATTTTCTCGCCAACAGCCTTGGCGCGCAGGAAACCACGCTGTTCAAGATGGTCGCGGCCTATGCGATGTTCGCCAATGGCGGCGAGCGGGTCGAGCCGACCCTGGTCGACCGCGTGCAGGACCGCTATGGCCGCACCATCTATCGCCATGACCAGCGCGAATGCGTCAATTGCGATCAGGCGACGCTGCCGGCCGGGTCCTCGCCCTCGATCCGCTCCAATCGCGAGCGGGTGATGGATGCGATCACCGCCTATCAGCTCACCTCGATGATGGAGGGTGTGGTCAAGCGCGGTTCGGGGCGTGGGGTCGAACTGCCGGTGCCGGTCGCCGGCAAGACCGGGACCACCAATGACGCCAAGGACGTGTGGTTCATCGGCTTTACCTCGAATATCGTCGCCGGCTGCTATCTGGGCTATGACCAGCCGCGCACGCTGGGTCAGAACGCCTATGGCGGGACGCTGTGCGTGCCGGTCTTCAACGAGTTCATGCAGGAAGCGGTCAAGGAATTCGGCGGCACCGCATTCACCGTGCCGCCGGGCGGGCATTTCGTGAACATCGACCGTTTCTCGGGCGCGATCCTTGGGCCGGATGCCAAGGGCCCGAATGTCATCGCCGAATATTTCCGCGACGGTCAGGATGTCAGCGGTCTGGCGCTGGTCGATGGCGGTTTTGGCCGCGCCGATCCCGCCACGCTGCCGCTCTTCACCGAGGCGCGCGATACCGGGCAGGCGGTCACCACCTCGACCGGGAAAAAGAAGGTCATCCCGAAAAAGGCCGATTTCGGCACCCTGTCCTCGGGCGGGCTCTACTAGGCCGGACTCTCGGGGCTGGACGCGCAGGGGGTGGATGCGCGGGGGGCGGACGCGCGGTTTTCCGGGGGCAGGGCGCTTGAAGGCGCCCGCCACCCGCGCTATCTGTCCGCACCCGTCCGAAATTCCGACCTGAAAGAGAGTGCCCATGCGCGCCGAAACCCAAGCCACGATCGAGGCGATCCGCAAATCGCTGAAACTGCTCGGCCAGCGCATGGACTGGGAAACCGCGCCACACCGGCTGGAAGAGCTGAATGCGATGATCGAGGCGGGCGACATCTGGTCCGACCCGGCCCGCGCGCAAAAGCTGATGCGCGACCGCCAGATGCTGTCGGATGCCATTGAAACCTATCGCCGCATCGACACCGAGCTGAACGACAATGCCGAACTGATCGAACTGGGCGAGGCCGAGGGCGACGCCGAGATCGTCTCGGACGCCGAAGCCTCGCTGAAGGCACTGGCCGAAATGGCCGCGCAAAAAGAGCTTGAGGCATTGCTGAACGGCGAGGCCGACGGCAATGACACGTTTCTGGAAATCAATGCCGGGGCCGGCGGCACGGAAAGCGCCGACTGGGCCAGCATGCTGGCGCGGATGTATGTCCGCTGGGCCGAGAAGAAGGGCTACAATGTCGAGTTGCTGTCCGAGACGCCCGGCGAAGAGGCGGGTATCCGTTCCGCCGGTTACAAGATCTCCGGCCACAATGCCTATGGCTGGCTGAAATCGGAATCGGGCGTGCACCGGCTGGTGCGCATTTCGCCCTATGATTCGGCGGCGCGGCGGCACACGTCCTTCAGCTCGGTCTGGGTCTATCCGGTGGTCGATGACAATATCGAGATCACCATCCCCGATAACGAGATCCGCATCGACACCTATCGCTCGTCCGGGGCGGGCGGGCAGCACGTCAACACCACCGATTCGGCGGTGCGGATCACCCACCTGCCGACCGGCATCGTGGTCACCAGTTCGGAAAAATCCCAGCACCAGAACCGCGCCAACGCCATGGCGGCGCTGAAGTCACGCCTCTACCAGCTGGAGCTGGACAAGCGCAACGCGGCCATCAACGCCCAGCACGAGGCCAAGGGCGATGCGGGCTGGGGCAACCAGATCCGGTCCTATGTGCTGCATCCCTATCAGATGGTGAAGGATCTGCGCACCTCGCATGAGACGTCCGACACACAAGGGGTGCTGGACGGCGATCTGGACGCCTTCATGGCGGCGACGCTGGCGTTGGACGTGGCTGGGAAGTCGCGGGCCGAGGCACAGGCGGACGACTGAGCCGCCGCGCCTGCCGGCACGGTCGCGATATGGATATTTTTATGAAGAAGAAGCACGCAGGCGTTATGCGCTGTGGCTAGCATTTCATTGCGGAGGATGTGATGGCGGTTCGGCGGATCAATCTGGCCCTGCAGGGTGGCGGCGCGCATGGGGCATTCGCCTGGGGCGTTCTGGACCGGCTGCTTGATGATCCCGAGATCGAGATCGCCGGGATCAGCGGCACCTCGGCCGGGGCGCTGAACGGGGCGGCGCTGGCGGCGGGGCTGGCCTGCGGGCCGGGCCAGCACGGGCGCGAGGCCGCACGCGAGAACCTGGCCTATATCTGGTCCAAGGTCGGCCATGTCAGCGACAACAGCGTGGTGCGCTGGCTGTATTCGATGTTCCCGATTCCGCGCGCATGGGAGCGATTGACCGAGATCTTTTCGCCCGTCGCCTGGCTTGGGTCGCTGACGCGGGTGTTCAGCCCCTATGACACCGGCCCCTTTTACACCAATCCGCTGGCCGCGATCCTGCGCGACATGCCGCATCCGCAGCTTGGCCGTGAGCGGGGGCCGGCGTTCTTCGTCTCGGCCACCAATGTGCGCACCGGGCTGATCCGGGTCTTTGGCGGGGCCGAGGTGACGGTGGATACGATCCTTGCCTCGGCCTGCCTGCCCGAGCTGTTTCGCGCCGTCGAGATCAACGATCCGAAAACCGGCCGGCGCGAGGCCTATTGGGACGGCGGCTATTCGGGCAATCCGGCGCTGTTTCCGCTGTATCATTCCGGGCTGCCGCGCGACATCGTCATCGTGAACATCAACCCGATGCTGCGCGATGAGCTGCCCAAGACCCCGGCCGCGATTCAGGACCGGGTGAACGAGATCAGCTTCAACGCCTCGCTGCTGGCCGAACTGCGCGCCATCAACTTCGTCAAGCGCCTGCATGCCGAGGACCGGCTGAGCGGGCGGCCGATGAAGAACGTGCTGCTGCATGCGATCATGGATGAGGCGCTGATGAATTCGCTGAGCGCCAGCACCAAGCTGATCCCCAAGCCCGGGCTTCTGGAAAGCATGCGCGCTGCCGGCTCTGCCGCCGCCGACCGGTTTCTGGAAACCGGGGCCAAGGATATCGGGTTGCGCGACAGCTACGACATCTCGAAGCTGTTTCGCTAGGGCTTGCCCAGGAGGGGCGGGTCAGGCTTTCCGCGCCATGGCGGTGGCGATCCGTGCCGCCAGCCGGGCATTGTTCAGGACCAGCGCGATATTGGCGTCAAGCGAACGCCCCTTGGTCAGCTCATAGATGCGCTGGAGCAGGAAGGGCGTCACCGCCTTGGCGGCGATCCCCTGGGTTGCCGCTTCGGACAGGGCCTGTTCGACCACCGGGATCATCTCGGCGCGCGGGATTTCGGCCTCGGACGGGATCGGGTTCACCACCAGCTGACCGCCCTCAAGCCCCAATTCGCGCCGCAGACGGGCGGCGGCGGCGATCTCGGCCGGGTCGTCCATGCGCAGCGGCGCCGCAAGCCCCGATTCGCGTGACCAGAAGGCCGGCAACTGGTCCTGCCCAAAGGCGATGACCGGCACGCCCAGCGTTTCCAGCACCTCAAGCGTCTTGGGCAGATCGAGGATCGCCTTGGCCCCCGCCGCCACCACTGTCACCGGCCGGCGCGCAAGTTCATGCAGGTCGGCCGAGATGTCGAAGCTGGTATCGGCGCCGCGATGCACGCCACCGATGCCGCCGGTCGCGAAGGTGGCGATGCCGGCCAGATCGGCGCAGATCATCGTGGCGGCAACCGTGGTCGCGCCGGTGCGCCGCAGGGCAAGGCAGGCCGCCAGATCGGCGCGCGAAAGCTTCATCACCCGCTCGGCCGGGGTCGAGGCCAGCTCCTCGAGCGCGTCTCCATCCAGCCCGACGCGGATGCGACCATCCATGATGGCGATGGTCGCGGGGATGGCGCCGGCGTTGCGGATCTCGGCCTCGACCCTTTGGGCGACCTCGATATTCTGCGGATAGGGCATGCCATGGGTGATGATGGTCGATTCCAGCGCAACGACCGGGCGGTGCTCGGCCAGGGCCTGGGCGACCTCGGGGGCGCAGGTGATCAATGAGTTCATGACGGTTGCTCCATTCCTGAGACATGCGTGGCGCTGGCCCTGATCGCGGCGGCAAGCGCCTCGCTGCGGCTGGCACCGGCCAATTCTGCGGCGACATGCGCGGCGACGAAACTGTCGCCGGCGCCCGTCACCCGCATTGCCGCGACCTGCGGCGGGGTTTCGGTCAGCGTGGGTTCATCCTTGGCAGCATCGGCGGCGGCATTGACGCCGTCGGTGACCAGAACCCGGCCCGCGCCCAATGCGATCATTGCATCGGCCGCCTGCCGCGCGTCGGGGAAGCGGCGGCCCGCTAGCGCCTCGGCCTCGGCGCGGTTGAGGTGAAAGATGGCGCGCGGCTCTGCAAGCAGTGGCCGGAGCCGCGTCACCTTGTCCGGGCTCGCGGGTGCGATGCGCAGATCCGCCGCCGCAAGACAGCGATCGCCGACAAGCCCGGCGAGCGTCGCAGGCGTCAGGTTGCCGTCAAGGATCAGCGTGCCCGGCCAGGGATTGGCGCTGTCGCCCAGCCTGCCGTCGCGCAGCGGAGCCAGAATCGCCGCCCCGGCGGTCTCGACGCCGCGCACATCGGCGATCGCGGCAACCAGCCCGTCCGGGCTTTCGATGGCAAGATAGCTGTCGGTGGGCAGATCGCTGTCGCGCCAGACCCAGCGCGTGTCGATGCCATGACGCCCGGCCTCGGCCAGCAGCGCCTCACCGGAAGAATCGCGCCCCACGCAGGAAAGGATCGCCGCAGGCAGGCCCTGACGCGTCAGCGCCAGCGCGATGTTCAGCGCCACGCCCCCCGGCAGGCGGCGGATGCGGCCGGGAACGTCATCGCCCGGCGCGAGCCTTGCGGAACTGTGTCCGATCATGTCCCAGAGCATGGCGCCGGCGCAGACGATCATGGGCATCTCGGCCATTGCGGTCTGACCTTTCGGTTCGTCGCGGCGCGGGCCCGTCTGGCGGGCCGGCTCGTGGTTGGTGGAAAATGGGGTGAGAGGCTGGACAACGACCCAAGCGGGACTCGTTACGGCTGCTTCCTTCCGGACCTGACCGGGTTGGCGAGGCGCTCACCCGCGCCAACCTCTCGCGCGTTAGATATGCGCCAGCGCGGCGGGATGCAAGCCTGCTTGGCAGCTTCACAGATGCAGGCGCAGTTGCAGGAAACCGTTGGCGGCCAGTCCCATGGATTCGACCGGGGTTTTCAGGCGGTGCAGTTGCGGCGCGGCGGCGGGGCCGGTCTCGAACAGGACCGAGGTGCCGGGCAAAGGCGCGAAACGCCAGCCTCCGCCGCCTTCGGGGGCAAGGACGCGACGGCGGGCGATATAGCGGCGCAGCACCTCGCGGGTGCGCGAGGTGCCGTCCAGAAGCACCGGCCGGCCCGAGACCACGGGCCCGAACATGCCGCAATCGGACATGCGATAGCTGTTGGTGACAAGGATGAACTGCTGGTCAGGGTCAAGCGGCCGCCCGCGATGGCTGAGCCCGATGATGCGGCGCGATTCGGAATCGGCGAGCCGGCCATCGGCGGCGTAGCGCGGCGGCCGTGCCAGGTCGATCTGCCAGTCCAGCCCGTCGATGATGTCGAAATTGTAGCTGGGAAATTCGGGGTCGATCAGCGGCTGGTCGGCGCGGCCGGGCTCGACGCGGCGAAACAGGCTGGCCGAACGCTCAAGCCATTCCCCGACATCGCTGCCGCTCAGGCGGATGGCGCAGATGCGGTTCGGGAAGTGATAAAGATCGACGATGCTGCGCAGCGTCAGCCGGCCGGCCGGCACATCGGTGTAGTGATCCGGACCGCCGCGCCCGCCGGCGCGAAAGGGCGCTGCCGCCGACAGGATCGGCAGATCCTCCCAGCGGGTGCCGCGCAGCGCCCGGCGCACATGCCAGCGCTGCGCCATGGTCACCAGCCGCAGCCCCGGATCGTCGCCGATCAGGGTGAAATAGCTGCTCAGCGGCAATTCGGTCCGACCGACCCGGCGCCGGAAATGGCGCAGGGTCCCGATATGGGCGGGCAGGGCCGGGGTGGTGACGGCCGGGTGGTCCTCATGGGTCTCGACCGGCTCGGCGCGGCTGCGAAAACTGTCGATGCGCCAACCCTCGCCGTCGGGCATCAGGCCAAGGTCGATCACCCCCAGATGCGAGCCCCAGAAGCCGGGCATGACCGCGGGCTTGCCGGCCAGCGTTCCGGCCTGCAGGTCGATGCCCGGCCCGGCCGGGTGGTCGGGGGCGGGAAAGACGCGGTGGGTATGGCCGGCGATCACCACGTCGATTCCGGGCAGGGCGGCCAGCGCGGTGGCGGCATTCTCGGCCATCGGGCCGGGTTCAAGCGCGCCGATGCCGCTATGGGACAGCGCCACGATCAGGTCGGCCCCGGCGGCGCGCAGCCGCGCGATCCCGGCGCGGGCCGAGGTCAGGATATCTTCGACGCCGATTTCGGTGCGCAGGTCCGGCTCCCATTCGATGGTCTGGGGCGGCATGAAGCCAAGAACGCCGATCTGGATCAGATGCGTCTTGCCGGCGCGGTCGCGGAATTTGCGCGGCAGCAGGATATCGGGAAAGCTGGGCAGCGGTTTGTGCAGGATCAGGTTGGTGGCGACAAAGGGAAACTCGGCGCCGTCCAGCGTGCGGCGCAGAAAGCCCATGCCAAAGCTGAAATCATGGTTGCCGATGGTCGCCGCGTCATAGTCGAGCGCGTTCATCGCCGC
>JAGPGI010000049.1:2646-11199 GCA_018056045.1 Paracoccus sp. (in: a-proteobacteria) | reverse complement strand
GCGGAACGGCACCAGCCCCTCCAGCGCCATACCGCGGAAGGGCTTGACGGTCTTCAGCACGATATAGCTGGACAGGTTGTTGATCTTGGGACCCAGCTTCAACAGCTCGTCCGACAGCATCTGGTAAGCAGCGATATCGGGGCAGATGAAGCGCACGAGATAGTCGATCGTGCCGCTGACCTTGGTGCATTCGATGACAAAGCGCATCCCGGCGACCATCTCCTCGAAGACCTCGAAATCCTCCAGCCCGTGGTCGCGCAGGGTGACGGCGGCGATCACGTCGACATGGCGGCAGACCTTGGTCAGTTCGATATGCGCCTGATAGCCGGAGATCACGCCAGCCTTTTCCAGCCGTCGCACCCGGTTCAGGCAGGGGCTGGGCGACAGGCCGACGGCCTCGGCCAGTTCCTGGTTGGTCATGCGGCCGTCCACCTGCAACCGTTCCAGGATGCGCAGGTCGATCTGGTCCAGCGTCAGGATTCCTTCATTGTCCTTCATTACGTCTCTCCGGCGTGTGGCCATCCAGATAGCCCCGCAACCCACGGATTGCGCAAGCCGATTCTTGATGAAAATCGTCACGGCCGGCGATCTGCCCGAAATTGCACTGGCAGTTCGTGCCTCGCCAGCGGGTGGCGGACGCAGCTTGTGCCAAAAGCCCGACCAAGTTCGAAAGGACTTTCTGCGGCGACGCTGTGTAAACTTTCGTTAACAGGACCGTTGCGGTCACAAAACAACACGGAAAACGGGGATCAGGGATGAACACTGCGCCAAGCCTCGCGCAGCGCCTTTTGCGCAAAAAGCCGATCGAGACTTTCATCACCCAGTCGCAGGCGCATGGCCACGGCGCCGAGCTGAAACGCTCGATCACGCTGTTCCAGCTGACCATGTTCGGCGTCGGCGCCACCATCGGCACGGGGATTTTCTTCGTTCTGGCCGAACAGGTTCCGGTGGCCGGGCCGGCGGTGCTGTTTTCCTTTCTGATCGCGGGCTTCGCCGCCGGTCTCACCGCGCTTTGCTATGCGGAAATGAGCTCGATGATCCCGGTTTCGGGCTCGAGCTATTCCTATGCCTATGCAACGCTGGGCGAGGGTCTTGCGTTCCTTGTCGCCGCCTGTCTGGTGATGGAATACGGCGTTTCGGCCGGCGCCGTCGCCGTCGGCTGGAGCGAATATCTGCACAACCTTCTGCTGATCACCACCGGCTATGAGCTGCCCCGCGCGCTCTTGCATGCGCCGCTGGTGGCCGAGGGCTATTCGCTGAAATTCGGCGGCGACGGCTATATCAACCTGCCGGCCGCGATCCTGGTTGGCATGTGCTGTGTGCTGCTGATCCGCGGCTCGCGGGAATCGGCGCGCGCCAATGCCATCATGGTGGTGATCAAGCTTGGGGTGCTGGCGCTGTTCATCGCCATCGCCCTGACCGCCTTCAAGGCCGAGAACTTCACCCCCTTCGCGCCGCATGGCTTTGCCGGCGTCAGCGCCGCGGCCGGCTCGATCTTCTTTACCTTCGTCGGTCTGGACGCCGTCTCGACCGCCGGCGAAGAGGTCGAGAACCCGCGCCGCAACCTGCCGCGCGCCATCATCATGGCGCTGATCATCGTCATCAGCTTCTACCTGCTGGTCACCATCGCCGCCCTTGGCGCCCAGTCGCAGGGCATGTTCGAGGGGCAGGAGGCCGGGCTGTCGGTGATCTTGCAGAACGTCACCGGCTCGACCATTCCGGCGGTCATCCTGTCGGCGGGCGCGGTCATCTCGGTGTTTTCGGTGACGCTGGTCGTGCTTTACGGCCAGACCCGGGTGCTGTTTGCGATGTCGCGCGACGGCATGCTGCCGCCGATCTTCAGCCGCGTGAACCCCCATACCCTGACGCCGACGGCGAACACGATCATCGTCGGCTGCGTGGTGGCGGCCATCGCCGCCTTCCTGCCTTCGGCGGTGCTGTGGGATCTGACCAGCATGGGCACGCTGGTGGCCTTTACCGTGGTATCGGCGGGCGTCATCATCCTGCGCTATCGCCGGCCCGACGCACCGCGCGGCTTCTCGGTGCCGTTCTTCCCGGTGCTGCCGATCCTCAGCATCATCTCGTGCCTCTATCTGATCTCCAGCCTGTCCTCGATCGTGTTCAAGCTGACCGCGATCTGGGCGATCCTGGCGGCGACCATGTATATCTTCTATTCCTCGCGGAAATCGATCCTTGAACCGGGTTCGGCCGCCAACGCGGATCTGTCTGAATGAAACGCTATCTGGTCGGATATTCGGCGGACAAGGGCGGCTGCGAGGCCTTGCGGCTGGCCGCGATGTTGGCGCGCTCAGCCGGGGGCAGCGTGGTTGCCGCCGTGATCCTGCCCGAGACATGGGACCACCCCTCGCCCGCCATGGTGGACGTGGAATATGTCCGGTTTCTGGAACGCCACGCAGAAAAGACGCTGGCTGCGGCGCGCGCCCAGATGCCTGCGGACGTGCCGGCGGAATATCTGCACCACCATGCCGAATCCGCCGGCGCCGGGCTTCTGGCGCTGGCCGAGGACATGCAAGTGGACGCCATCGTGCTGGGATCGTCGCGCAAGGCGCCGATGTCGCGCTTTCAGGAGGGCACGGTCGCAGCCGAGGTCCTGCGCAGCGCCCGCGTTCCCGTGGCGCTGGCGCCGCGCGGCTATGTCGCGCCGCAGGAGCGGCTGGACCGCATCACCTGCGCCATCGCCAGCTCCAGCCATTCGACCGAACTCGCGCACAAGGCCGGCGAGATCGCCCGGACCTTTCATGTGCCACTGCGGCTGGCGACCTTCATCGTGCGTGACCGCCAGATGTATCCCAGCGGCGCGGGCTATGACGTCGAGAACCTTGTCTCGAACAAATTCCTGACCCAGGCCGAGGCCGCGCATGACCGCATCCGCGCCGAATGGGCCGGACCCGAAGAGCCGGAATCGGTCTTTGGCGACGGTCGCAACTGGAAAGAGGCGGTCAGCGCGCTGGATTGGACGGGCTGCGAATTGCTGGTCATCGGCTCAAGCCGGCTCGGGCCGCTGATGCGGGTCTTTGTCGGCTCGAACTCGGGCAAGATCCTGCGCCACGCCCCCGTCCCCCGCATGATCGTGCCGCGTCTCGCGGAATGAAACCCCTGCCCGACATGGCGCTTGCGCCGGCTGCCGGGCAGTGATCCAGTCAGAAAACCGGCCCCCGGGCCGACCAGTATTTATCTGTTACACAGGAAGGAAGCGCGAATGAATATCGAGGGCACCTCGGTCTATGTCGGCCCCAACGTCCATGCCAAAGAGCCGCTGATCCGCCTGACCATCGACGTGAAGCCGTCCTATGCCGAGCGTCTGGCCGAGCTGGGCGGCCGCGTGATCGACCAGTTGCTGGCGGTGCTGCCGGGCTGGAATGCGCCGGGCGCGCGCGATGCCGAATGGCTGGCCGAAGCGCGGGCCGCGAACCGCTTTGATCTGGGCGATCTGCTCGCGCGTCTGGCGTTGGAGCTGCAGCGCGCCGCCGGTCAGCGCGGCAATCTGGCCTGGGCCGAGACCACCGACGACCGCGATCTGCTGGCGATCTATTACAGCTTCGATTCCGAGGATATCGGCCTTGAAGCCGGCGAGGTCGCCTGCGACCTGCTGGCCGCCATCGCCAATGCCGAAGGCGATGCCGCCGCCGATCTCGACGAGGATGTCGACCGCTTCCTGCGCTATGCCGACAAGCGCACGCTGGGCCCCTCGGCGATGGAACTCGTGCGCGCGGCCGAGGCCCGCGACATTCCGTGGTATCGCCTGAACGAGGCCAGCCTGATTCAGGTCGGTCAGGGCAAGTACCAGCAGCGCATCGAGGCGGCGCTGAGCAGCAAGACCTCGCATATCGCGGTCGAGATCGCCTCGGACAAGAACATGTGCAACCAGCTGCTCAGCGATCTGGGCCTGCCGGTGCCGAAACAGCGGCTGGTCTATGACGCCGACGAGGCGGTCTCGGCCGCGAACCGCATCGGTTATCCGGTGGTGGTGAAGCCTCTGGACGGCAATCACGGGCGCGGCGTGACCGTGAACATCACCGACGAGGCCGGAGTCGAGGCAGCATTCGCCGTCGCCGATCAGGAAGGCAGCGCCGTGGTCGTGGAAAGCATGATCTTGGGCGACGATCACCGCCTGCTGGTCGTCAACGGCGAACTGGTCGCCGCCGCCCGCCGCGTGCCGGGCCATGTCAAGGGCGATGGCAAGCATTCCATCGCCTCGCTGGTGGATATCGTGAACCAGGACCCGCGCCGCGGCGTCGGCCATGAAAACGTGCTGACCCGGCTGGAACTGGACGCACAGGCCCTGCGCCTGCTGGAAGAGCGTGGCTATACCACCGAAACCGTCCCCCCCGAGGGCGAAGAGGTCTATCTGCGCAAGACCGCCAATATCTCGACCGGGGGCACGGCGGTCGACGTGACCGACACCATCCACCCCGACAACAAGCTGATGGCCGAACGCGCCATCCGCGCCATCGGGCTGGATGTGGGCGCGGTCGATTTCCTGACCACCGACATCACCCGCAGCTATCGCGAAACCGGCGGCGCCATCTGCGAGATCAACGCCGGCCCCGGCCTGCGCATGCACATCGCCCCCTCCGAGGGCAAGCCGCGCGACGTCGGCGGCAAGATCATGGACATGCTGTTCCCGCCGGGCAGCCAGAGCCGCGTGCCGATCGCCGCGCTGACCGGCACCAACGGCAAGACCACCTGCGCCCGAATGCTCGCGCATCTGCTGAAGATGGCCGGCCATGTCGTCGGCCAGACCTCGACCGACGCGGTCTATATCGACGGGAACGTCACGGTTAAAGGCGACATGACCGGGCCGGTCTCGGCCAAGATGGTGCTGCGCGATCCTTCGGTCGATATCGCCGTGCTGGAAACCGCGCGCGGCGGCATCGTCCGTTCGGGGCTGGGCTATAACTTCTGCGACGTGGGCGCGGTGCTGAACGTCACCTCGGACCATCTGGGGCTGGGCGGCGTCGATACGCTGGACGGGCTGGCCGAGGTCAAGCGCGTCATCGCCGAGGTCACCCGCGGCACGGTCGTTCTGAACGCCGACAACCAGTATACGCTGAAGATGGCCGCCTATTCGCCGGCCAAGCACATCCTTTACGTCACCCGCAACCCCGAGCACGAGTTGGTGCGCGAGCATATCCGGCTGGGCAAGCGCGCGGTGGTGCTGGAGCAGGGCATCAATGGCGACCAGATCGTCATCTATGACAACGGCACCCATATCCCGCTGATCTGGACGCATCTGATCCCGGCAACGCTGGAGGGCAAGGCGCTGCACAACGTCGAAAACGCCATGTTCGCGGCCGCCATGGCCTATGCGCTCGGCAAGACGCTGGACCAGATCCGCACCGGGCTGCGCACCTTCGACAACACGTTCTTCCAGTCGCCGGGCCGGATGAACGTGTTTGACGAGCACGGCTTCCGCGTCATTCTGGATTACGGCCATAACGAGGCCGCCATCGGCGCCATGGTCGATCTGGTCGACCGGCTGCGGCCGCGCGGCAAGCGCATCGTCTGTGTCACCTGTCCGGGCGACCGCCGCGACGAGGATCTGCGTGATATCGCCGCCAAGGTCGCGGGGCATTTCGACACCTATATCTGCCACCGCGACGACGACCTGCGCAACCGCGCGCCCGACGAGATGCCGCGGCTGATGCGCGCCGCGCTGATCGACCTTGGCGTGCCAGAAAGCGCCATCACCATCATCGAGGAAGAGCAGGACGCGCTGGCCGCCGCGCTGAACATGGCGCAGCGCGACGACCTGATCCTGTTCTTCTGCGAGGCGATCACCCGGTCGTGGAAGCAGATCATCAACTTCACCCCCGCATTCGAGGCGGCGGAACCCGAAGAGGATCGCGCCGCGCGGCGGGTGCAGGACAGCAGCTTCGACATTCCCGACGGCTTCACCGTCGTCACGGATGATCGCGGCGTGCTCATCGCGCCCGCATCCTGACCTCTGACCGTTCAGGTTGATAATGACTTTGAAAAGCGTGCCCCTTGCGGGGAACAATCCCAAGCTGGCCGTCATCGGCGGCCGGCTTGAGGACGATAACGATGCGATCTATGCTGAAATGCACCGCCTGACCGGCGGCCGGATCGTGGTGTTTCCAACCGCCTCCTCGGAGCCCGACGTCGTCGGCGCCGAGACGGTCGCGGTGTTTCGCAATCACGGCTTTGACGTCGCCCTTGCCGCCATTCATGGCGAGGGCGCGGCCGTGGCCGCCCAGGACCCCGCCATCGTCGCGCTGGTCGAGGATTACGGCAATGTCTTCTTTACCGGCGGCGATCAGGCGCTGATCACCAGCGCGCTGGCCCCGCAGGGCGTCGAAAGTCAGGTGCTGGCCGCGATCCGCCGCGTCCATGCGGCGGGCGGAATGGTCGCCGGCTCATCCGCCGGGGCGGCGATCATGTCGGGCATCATGATCGAGGGCGGCACCTCGCTCGAGGCCGCGACCTATGGCGTGGTCACCGATCCCGACATGCCGGGGCTGCTCTTGCGCCACGGGCTGGGCTTTTTCCCCTGGGGCATCGTCGACCAGCATTTCATCAAGCGCGGCCGCCTTGGCCGGCTGATCGTCGCCATGACCGAAAGCGGCACCCGCCGCGGCTTTGGCATCGACGAGAACACCGCGCTTTTCGTCGATGGCGGCATGGGCCGGGTGATCGGCGAATTCGGCGCCTTCATTCTGGACCTCAAGGGCGCCAGACAGGACAAGCGCCGTCGCAGCGTCGACAACATCACCTTTGGCTATGCCGATGACGGCGACAGCATCGACCTTGCGAATGGCCGGATCGTTCCCGGCCCGGAAAAGCGCCCGGTGGGGTCGCGCGACATCGCCTATCGCGCCGCCGCGCGCTCGCTGCGCAATGTCTTTGGCGCCTATACGCTTTACGACCTGCTGGCGCGTCTGGTGCTGGGCGACCCCGAGAGCTACCCCTCGGACCGCGCCCGCGCCATCGAGCCAAAGGCCGGCGTCGCCACCACTATCGCATTCTCGCGGGTGCCGGACTCGCAGGCGCTGATGTTCGAGCGTGATCGCGATTTCCGCATGACCGCCATCGACTTCCGCGCCGGCATGAGCACGCGCAAGCTCAACGCCAAGCAACTGGCCGAGAACCGCCGCACCGCGCTGGCCCGCGATTACGGCGTCAAGCCGGGCAAGGCCGCCCGGATGATGCTGCTGGGATCGACCCCGCTGCGGGCGCCGGCGCTGCTCGAGCAGATCAAGACCCATGCCCGGGGGCCGGTCGGCATCATCGCCGCCGCCTCGGCCGATCCGCGCGACGAGGCCCGCACCTATATGCGCGCGCTCGCGGATCAGGGCATCGAGGCTCAGGATTTCGGCATCACCATCGACAATGTCGAACGCCTGTCGCGCGACACGGCGCTGGTCGAGCAGATCGCCGGGTTGAAGACCATCCTGCTGACCGGCGGCAACCAGATCCGCCTGATCGAGACCCTGCTGCACCGGGGCGAGATCACGCCCGTCCTGACCGCCATCGCCCGCGCCCATGCGGCCGGCGCCACGGTGATCGCGGTCAGCGGGGCGGCCTCGGCGCTGTCGGGCTTCATGATCGCCGGCGGCACCAGCTTCGAGGCGCTGCGCTTTGGCATCGCATCCGACATGGGCCGGCGCGGGCTGGTCATCCAGGAGGGGCTGGGTCTGTTCGGCACCGCCATTCTGGACCAGAACCTGCATTCGGCGCGCCGCCTTGGCCGCCTTGCCGTCGCCTGCGCCGAAGAGGGCGTGCGTTTCGGCATCGGCATCCTCGAGGAAAGCGGCGTCATCGCCAATCACGACAACACAAGGCTGACCGTGATCGGCAACCATGGCGCGCTGCTGATCGAGATCGACCTGATCCATACCGAGCTGCAGGGCGATGATTTCACCGCGCCGGGCACGAAGCTGGCTTTTGCGCTGCCGGGCGATATCATCGACCTCAAGGCCGGCACGGTAATCCGCAAGGGCGGTCCCGCCGCCGCCGCCGCCATGCTGGACCGCATGGTGCAGGAGGTGGTCGAGGATTGCTGCGGCATTTTCGGCACCGACACCCGCCCCGGCCATGAGGTCGAGGCCCATATCGCGCTGCGCTATCGCCCCGAAGGCGACGGCACCGGCCATATCGACATCGAAAGCATCCGCGACCGGCACGGCTGAGTGCCGCGTCATTCCCATGAAAGGACTGGATTACCATGTATTTTGACGCCAAGGCCATCACGCAACTGATCTCGGACGATGCTGCTGCGCAACAGGCCGCCCCGGCCATCGCCGAATTGCGCAAACGCTTCACCTCGCCGCTGGCCATCGTCGAGGCGGTGCTGGTGCTGGGCGCAGGTCAGGACCGGGCCGCGACCGAAGCACAGGTTCAGGCATTTCTGGACGCCAATGGGATCGAGATGCGCGACATCGCCCCCGCCAGCAAGCTGATCGAGGCCGCCGCCAAGGCCGAGGGGGATGACGCGCTGTCGGTCCTGAACGCCGCCTGCGCCGAATATTACGAGGTCGAGACCTTCGTGCTGGCCGACGCTCTCGCCGCAGC
>JAGPGI010000049.1:0-2546 GCA_018056045.1 Paracoccus sp. (in: a-proteobacteria) | reverse complement strand
CGGCACGGCAAGCGGCACGGCGGGTTCCTGATCGCATGACCTCCTTCCAGACGCTGCATTTCCCCCTGCCCCCGACCGGGGCGGGGGCCTCGCATCAGATCACCGCGTTTCGCTACGGCACCGAAGGCGCGCGCCCCAAGGCCTATATTCAGGCCGGGCTGCATGCCGATGAGTTCCCCGGCATGCTGGCCCTGCATATCCTGCGCCCGATGCTGGAACGCGCCGCCGAACGCGGGCTGATCACGGGCGAGATCCTGATCCTGCCGCAGGCCAATCCGCTGGGCCTGACCCAGCATCCGAACGGCTTTCTCTATGGCCGCCACGAGGCCGAGAGCGGCGAGAACTTCAACCGCGCCTATCCCGATCTGGCCGAAAAGCTGGGCGATCTGTCCGGGCTGGGTCAGGACGCGGCGCAGAATGTCGCACTGATCCGCGAGGCCATGGGCAAGGCGCTGGCGGCGATGAAGCCGCGCAAGGCCCTGACCGCCATGCGCCACCAGCTGATGTCGCTGGCCTATGACGCCGATCTGGTCCTGGACCTGCATGCCGACAATCAGGCTCTGACGCATATGTATACGGGCACGCCGCTCTGGCCCGATGCCGCCGACATCGCCGCCGAGATCGACGCCCGTGCCATCCTGCTGGCCGAGGTCTCGGGCGGGAACCCCTTTGACGAGGCACTCAGCGGCCCGTGGTGGGCCCTGGCGCGCAGCCATCCCGAGGCGGCGATCCCGCCCGCCTGCCTGGCCGCAACGCTGGAACTGGGCAGCAATGACGATGTGGACATGGAACAGGCCCGCGATCAGGCGGCGGCGCTTTACCGCATCCTTGAACGGCGCGGGCTGATCGCCGGAGAGCCGCGCGCCCTGCCGGCGCTGCAGGCACAGGCAACCGACCTGACCGCCATGTCGCAGATCAAGGCGCCGGTGCTGGGGCTGGTCGCCTATCGTCGCCGGCTGGGCGACAGCGTCCGCGCCGGCGAGGTTGTGGCCGAGATCATCAACCCCCTGGGCGAGACCGTCGAGGTTCTGGCCGAAACCGACGGGCTGCTCTTTGCCCGCCACAGCCAACCCTATGCCTGGCGCGGCAAGGTCATCGGCAAGATCGCCGGCAATGAGGTGCTGGAAACCCGCAAGGGCGCGCTGCTGACCGACTGAACGGGCGATCAGACGATATTTTGGGGCCGGGCGTGATCGCGCCCGGCCCTTTTTCCGTCACACGGCCAGAAAGCCGCCATCCACCGGCAGCACCATGCCTGTGACCATGCGGCTGTCCTCGGACAGAAGCATGGCGATGCTTTGCGCGACCTCCTCGGCCTCGGCAAAGCGGTTCAGGGGATGGCGCACCATCATCGGCGCGCCTTTCGCCGGGTCCGACCATGCCGCCGCCGCAAGCTCGGTCAGGGTGATCGTCGGCGCGACGGCATTGACGCGGATGCCATGGGGTCCAAGCTCTTTCGCCAAGACCCGCGTTGCGCCATCAAGCCCGGCCTTTGAGGCCGCATAGCACAGGTGATCCTGAAAGCCGCGATGCCCGGCGATCGAGGTGATGTTGACGATGGCGCCGCCGCCGCCCGCCGCCACGCGGGCACGGGCGAATTCCTGACAGGTGATCAGCGCCGCGCGCAGGTTGATGCCCATGACCGCCTCATATCCGGCCTCGGTCATGTCCAGAACGCTTTCCAGCACGTTGATGCCGGCGCTGTTGATCAGGTAGTCGCAAGTCCCGGCCTTGGCCATGGCGGCGCGGGTGGCGGCGGGATCGGCCAGATCGACGGTGATCGAGCGGCCGCCGATCTCGGCGCGCAGGCTGTCCAGATCGGAGGCGGTGCGGCTCAGCGCCACGACCTCGGCGCCACGGGCGGCCATGACCTGCGCGCAGGCGCGGCCAATGCCCTTGCCCGCGCCGGTGATGATGACGGTTTTACCGGTAAATTGCATGAGTCCTCGCTTGCGTTGAAAGGGGTCAGGCGGACAGGGCCGCCATGGCGGCGCGGATCTCGCGCGCTGTCTGTTGCAGGGTCAGGAAGGCGGCAAAGCGCGCCGCCTGAACGGATTTGGTGTCGGGATCCGGGACACAGCGCGTGGCCACGCGCGACATGGCGGGCATCGCCGCCTGCAGGTCGGGATAGACCCCCGCCGCCACCCCGCCCAGCATGGCCGAGCCCAGCAGCACCGGCTCGGCGCATTCGGTGATCTCGACCGGGCGGCCAGTCGCATCGGCCAGTAGCTGGCGGGTCAGCGGATGCGCGCCCGCCCCGCCCGAGACGCTGATCGTCTCAATCGGCGCGCCGTGCTGGGCTTGTGTTTCAATGATCTGGCGCAGGCCGTAGCCCAGCCCGCAGATCCCCGCGACATAAAGCGCGACCAGCGAATCCGGCCCCGTCTCCATCCCCTGCCCCATGATGACGGCACGGGCATGGGGATCGGCAAAGGGCGCGCGGTTGCCCAGAAATTCCGGCACCACATGCAGGTCATCGGCTAGGTGCACGGCGGCACTGGCGTAACCCGCCAGTTCCAGCGCCCGGTCGGCCAGCCATTGCGGCA
>JAGPGI010000374.1 GCA_018056045.1 Paracoccus sp. (in: a-proteobacteria) | reverse complement strand
TTTTTCTGATCCTTGAAAGAGCGGCTCGTGACTGGTTACAGCAGCAAAAGCGCGACGGCGCCAAGCGCCAGTCCGAGGCCAAAACCAAGATTGATGACGAAACTTGCGGCCTTCATTTCCAATGACCTCTCAACAACGCGGTGGAAGCTCTTCACCTGTTTCAATCTGACCTGATAACCCTGAGGCCCGCCAGTAAGTTCCCATTTTGGCGAAAATCCGCCGATCGCATGCGACATATAGGCCACATATTGCCGATATCCCGACTTGCCTTGGCGGCCGGGTCAGGGCATGGCTCAAGTATGAGCGATGCCGACCCCGAACTGCCTCCCGACTCCGCCATGCCCGCCCTGCGCGCCCGCATCGACGCGCTGGATGCGCGGCTTGTGGCCCTGCTGGCCGAACGCTCGGCGTTGATCGACGAGGCGGCGCGGATCAAGACCCGCGAGCAATTGCCCGCACGCATCCATTCGCGCGTCGAGGAAGTCGCCGCCAATGCCCGCAGGCTGGCGGATGTGCATGGCCTCGATCCCGATCTGGCTGAAAGGCTGTGGCGGGTGATGATGGATCACTTCATCGCCCAAGAGGATCGGGTGCTGACCGGCAACCAGGACTAGGTCGAAAGCCGGGCAGGGGGGGCTTTGCCCCCGCGCGTTCCGCGCTCCCCCAGGATATTTGAACATGAAAGAGATTGGGGCGAGGCCCCTCGTCATCCATTCTTTCATGCCGAAATATCCCGGGGGTCCGGGGGCAGCGCCCCCGCTCCGGCATGGCCCGCATGCGGGGCGGCGTCAGACCGGGATCATCGTGCCTTGCAACATGGCGACATGCTTGCGCGTGGCGCCGGTCTCGGCCCAGACATCGGCGGCAACGACCATGACCCGGCGCCCGGGCCGGATGACGCGGCCTTCGGCGACCAGCCTGTCACCGATCGAGGGGGACATCAGGTTGATCTTCATCTCGATGGTCATCACCTCGGCGCCCTCGGGCATCAGCGACAGCGCCGAATAGCCGGCCGCCGAATCGCCGAGGCTGAAGGCAAGGCCGGCATGGCCGGCGCCGTGCTGTTGCAGCGCGGTGGGCAGGATCGGTGCGGTGATGGTGACCTGTCCGGGGGCGATGCCGGCAAGCGTGGCGCCAAGGGTCTGCATCATCGTCTGCTGGTCAAAGCTGGCACGGACGCGGGTTTCAACGTCATTCATCGAAAAGACTCTCCTGCTGGCGTGGGGCCTCGAGTCCCAGATGCCGCCAGCCAAGCCGCGCCAGCATGCGCCCGCGCGGGGTGCGGCTGACGAGGCCCTGCTGCATCAGATAGGGCTCAATGACCTCTTCGATGGCGTCGCGGCTTTCCGAGAGCGCGGCGGACAGGGTTTCGACGCCCACCGGACCGCCGCCGTAATGTTCGGCGATCAGCGTCAGATAGCGGCGGTCGGCGCCATCAAGCCCGAGATGATCGACCCCCAGCCGGGTCAGCGCACTGTCGGCGATCTCGCGGGTCAGGCGGCCGTCGCCCTCGACCAGCGCGAAGTCGATTACGCGGCGCAGAAGCCGACCGGCGATGCGCGGCGTGCCCCGGGCGCGGCGGGCGATTTCGCGGGTGCCCGCAGCCTCCGAGGGGATGTTCATCAGTCGCGCGCCCCGGGTGACGATCAGGTCCAGTTCCTCGATCGTGTAGAATTGCAGCCGGGTCGGGATGCCGAAGCGGTCGCGCAGGGGCGTGGTCAAAAGGCCCAGCCGCGTTGTCGCGCCGACCAGCGTGAAGGGCTGCAATTCGATCCGCACGGTGCGGGCGGCAGGGCCTTCGCCGATCACCAGATCCAGCTCGAAATCCTCCATCGCCGGGTAAAGGATTTCCTCGACCGCCGGGTTCATGCGGTGGATCTCGTCGATGAAAAGGACGTCGCGGGCTTCCAGATTGGTCAGGATCGCGGCCAGATCGCCGGCGCGGGCCAGAACCGGGCCCGAGGTCATCTTGAAGTTCACCCCCAGTTCGCGCGCCATGATCTGCGCCAGCGTTGTCTTGCCCAGACCGGGCGGGCCGTGAAACAGCGTGTGATCCATGGCCTGACCGCGCATGCGGGCGCTTTCGATGAAGACGCGCAGATTGGCCCGAGCCTCGGCCTGACCGACGAAATCGGCCAGAAGCTGCGGGCGCAGGGCGCGGTCCTCGGAATCGGCCTCTTGCGGTTCGGGGCGCAGCATCGGGTCGGGCTGGCTCACGACTGCCCCCATGGGCCGGCGCTTTGCGGGGCTGCGGCCATGGCTTGCAGGCGGGCGATGCGTTCCTCGGTCGGGGGATGGGTCGCGAAAAGCCGGTCCATGCGCAGCGCATGCAGGGGGTTGATGATGAACATGCTGGCCGAGGCGGGGTTGCGCTCGGCCGGGATATTCACGACGCGGCCCGCCGCACGGGCGATCTTGGCCAGCGCCCCGGCCAGCGCCAGCGGCTGGCCGCTGATTTCGGCGCCCAGCCGGTCCGCCTCGTATTCGCGGGTGCGCGAGATCGCCATCTGCACCATGCCGGCCGCGATGGGGGCGAAGATCATCGCCAGCAGCGCCGCCAGCCCGCCGCCGCGATTGTCGTCCCGCCCGCCGAACATGCTGGAAAACATCAGCATATTGCCCAGCATCGCGATGGCGCCGGCCATGGTTGCGGTGACCGTCATGGTCAGGGTGTCGCGGTTCTTGATATGTGCCAGCTCATGGGCGATGACGCCCGCGAGCTCATCGCGGCTCAGCGCCTGCAGGATGCCCTGCGTCACCGCCACTGCCGAATTTTCGGGATTGCGCCCGGTGGCGAAGGCATTGGGCTGCTCGGACGCCAGCACATAGACCGCTGGCATCGGCAGGCCCGCGCGCTCGGCCAGCGCGGCCACCATATCGACCAGTTCGGGCGCCTGCAGGCGGGTGACCGGCATCGCGCCCTGCTGGTTCAGCACCGCCTTGTCGCTGTTCCACCACGCCCAGATATTCCCGGCCCCGGCGAGGACCAACGCGATCACCGCGCCGCCCTGTCCGCCGATCAGATAACCCATGCCCATGACCAGCGCGGTCATGGCGGCCATCAGGATGAAGGTGCGGATATTGCCAGTCATTGCGTCACTCCTTGGGGGCCAGCAGCCGCAGGGCTGCGCGGATCAACGCGGGTGTGGCCGCGCCGGGTTCCGCTCCGGCGGCCTCGGCCACGGCGCGAGCCGCCTCGGAGGGGCCATAGCCCAGATTTCCCAAGGCCGAGAGCGCGTCCGCCGTCGCCTGCGCGCTGCTATCGGGCGTCTTTGCCGCGCGCAAGGCGGGGGTGGGGGCCTCGATCACGTCGGCATCGGGCAGGGGGCCGGGATCGACGGTCAGCGCGCCGCCCAAGGCCATGACGGCGGGGGCCTTGTCCTTGAGTTCCATCGTTACGCG
>JAGPGI010000048.1 GCA_018056045.1 Paracoccus sp. (in: a-proteobacteria) | reverse complement strand
CACCGGCCCCTCTTTCCGCGGAGAAAGCCCATGTGGAAGGACCAGGTCCTGTCCGAACCCGTTGTTCCCTACGAGGAACGCCGCCGCCGGATCGAGGCCGATCCTTTGCCGGAAAACATCGGCGCCCTGATCGACAAGGCGGCCGAGGCGGCGGGCGATCAGCTTCTCTGGAATTTCTTCGACAGCGGCGAGACGATCACCTACGCGCAGATGCGGCGGCAGGTGAACGGGCTGGCGGCGGCCTTCGTCGCTTTGGGCATCCGCAAGGGCACCCATGTCGGCGTGATGCTGCCGAACATCGCGGCCTTCCCGCTGACCTGGCTGGCTTTGGGCCGCATCGGCGCCGTCATGCTGCCGATCAACCCCGGCTACCGCCCGCGCGAGATCGAGCATGTGACCAAGGTGGCCGAGGCGGAATGGATCGTCACCCATGCCGACACCCGCGCCACGCTGGACCAGGCCCATACCGAGGGGCTGGTGAACTTCCCGCCCGAGAAGATGCTCGTGGTCGGTGGCGAGGTGCCGAAGGGTGCGCATGACTGGCAAGTCTTGACCTCCAGCCCTGCGGACAGCTTCACCGCGCCGGACCCCGTGGGACATGACGACCTGCTGAACATCCAGTTCACCTCGGGCACCACGGGCTTCCCCAAGGGCTGCATGTTGTCGCAGCGCTACTGGATCTCCGCCGGCAAGGTGAACGCTTTTCGCGATGGTCGGCGCTACCGCCGCCTCCTCGCCTCGACCCCGTTCTTCTACATGGACCCGCAATGGCTGCTGCTGATGACGCTGTTCCAACGCGGCACGCTGTTCGTTGCGGCCAAGCAATCCACCAGCCGCTTCTCGGGTTGGCTGAAAGAGTTCGACATCGAGTTCTGCCTGCTCCCCTGGGTGCTGCACGGGATGGAGCCGCAGGCGCATGATGCCGACAACCGCATCATCCGCGCGAACATCTACGGCTGCCCCAAGGGTCTGCATGAGGGCCTTGAACAGCGCTTCGATCTGAACGCACGTGAGGCCTTCGGGATGACCGAGCTAGGCCCCTCCATGTTCGTCCCCATCGAGCGCGCGGACAAGGTCGGCTCCGGCTCCTGCGGCGTCCCATGCCCGTTCCGCGAATGCCGGATCGTGGGAGAGGACGGCCAGCCGGTCCCGCCGGGCGAAGTCGGAGAGCTGCAACTGCGCGGACCCGGGATCATGCTGGGCTATTACAACAACCCCAAGGCCACGGCCGAGGTCCTGAAGGATGGCTGGTTCTCGACCGGGGATCTGTTCCGGCAGGACGGGGACGGATTCTACTACATCGTCGGCCGCAAGAAGGACATGATTCGCCGCTCCGCCGAGAACATCGCCGCGCGCGAGGTGGAGACTGTCCTTGCCGCCGCGATGGGCGTGCCGGGCATGGCCCGCGCGCAAGGCGCGCCTGTCCAAGGAGGGGTACTGCGCATCGGCCAGCCGAACGCCTCGCAGAACGACAACCTGGATCCGGGCACCTGGAGCACCAGCTGGACCGGCACTAGCTTCAACGGCGGCATCTACAACAATTTGGTCGAGATCCTGCCCGACGGCTCGGTCGGCGCGGATCTGGCCGAAAGCTGGGAGCCGGAGACGGGTGCCGCCGTCTGGCGTTTCAAGATCCGCCAGGGCATCAAGTTCCATGACGGCCGCGATCTGACGCTGGAAGACATCCGCCAGTCCTTCCTGCATCACATGAAGGAGGGCTCGACCTCGGCGGCGCTGGCGATCGTCAAGCAGATCTCGCAGATCGACATCGAGGGGACGGATACGGTCATCTTCACCTTGACCGACGGCAATGCCGACTTCCCCTTCCTGCTGTCGGACTATCACCTGTCGATCCTTCCGGCGCTCGAGGGCGGCGGGATCGACATGTCAGGCGTGGGGACCGGCGCCTTCCTGCTGGACAGCTTCGAGCCAGGCATCGCCACCACCTTGGCGCGCAATCCGAACTACCACAAGGCGGACCTTCCGCATGTCGATTCCTGCGAATTCATCGGGATCCCCGATGCCACGGCGCGGCTGAACGCGCTTTTGACCGGTGAGGTCGATGTCATCACCGATGTGGACATCCGCAACGTCGCGATGATCGAGAGCAGCGCCGATTTCACGGTGCTGCGCGTGCCCAGCCTGCGGCATTTCTCGTTCGACATGGACACGACGGTCGCGCCTTTCGACAACCCGGATGTCCGCCTCGCGCTGAAATACGCCATCGACCGTGACGACATCATCGAGAAGGTGTTCCTGGGCGAGGGGAAGAAGGGCAACGACAACCCGGTCTCGACCATCCAGACCTTCTATCACGAGATGCCGCAGCGCGAATACAGCATAGAGAAGGCCAAGGAGCATCTGGCAAAGGCAGGTCTGGAAACCGTCACCGTCGATCTGTCGGTGGCCGAGAACGCCTTCCCCGGTGCCATCGAGGCGGCGGTACTGTTCAAGGAACACGCCGCGCCCGCCGGGATCACCATCAACGTGATCCAGGAAGCCACCGATGGCTATTGGGAAAATGTCTGGCTGAAGAAGCCCTTCGCCGGGGTCGACTGGTTCGGCCGGGCGACGGTCGACTGGCTGTTCTCGACCATCTACACCTCGGATGCGCCTTGGAACACCGGCTGGTCCAACGCCCGTTTTGACGAGCTGCACGCCCAGGCCCGGGCCGAGACCGATGTGGCGAAGCGCACCGCAGCCTATGCCGAGATGCAGGAGATCATCCACAACGAAGGCAACATGATCACCGTGGCCTTTGTGGATTGGCGCTTTGCGGTGTCGAATGCGGTCGGCCATGCCGATATCGGCGGGCTGATGCCCAATGACAATATGCGCATGTGCGAACGCTGGTGGAAGACCGCCTGATCCTGACCCGCGCCTCTGCGGATTTGTTCCGCAGACGCGGACGATCCAACGCCCTGCGGGCGCCGCCCTTTCCGGCGCCCAATCTTGGCGTCACTATCCCCTTCACGAACAGCCTGCCCGGAGCCCGAGATTGATGACACGCAAATCCCATCCGATCCTGTCGATGACAGTCAGTCGGATCGGTCTTGGGCTGCTAAGCCTGCTGATTGTGACGCTGGTGATCTTCTCATCGGTGGAGCTGCTGCCCGGCAGCTATGCCACGGCCATCCTAGGTCAGAACGCCACGCCCGAGGCGGTGGCGGCGATGGAGGAACAACTGGGCCTGAACCGCCCCTTACCAATCCGCTACGTGGAATGGCTGGGCAATGCGGCGATGGGCGATCTGGGCACCTCTTTCTCCGGCAGGCCGGTGATGGCAGTAATCGGGCCGCGGCTGCAGAACACGCTGATCCTGGCCTCGATCACGGCCGCCATCGCCGTGCCGCTGGCGATCGGGGTGGGCATCTTCTGCGCGCGCTATCGGGGCCGGCTTGCGGACCGCTTCCTGTCGACCAGCACGCTGGCGGCCATCTCGGTGCCCGAGTTCCTGGTCGCCTATGTGGTGATGGTGGTCCTTGCTGTGCAGCTGAAATGGCTCCCTTCCATGGCGGGCATCCGCGCGAGTATGGATTTCGGGGAACAGCTTTACCGGATGATCCTGCCGATCCTGACCCTGCTTCTGGTGATCCTAGCCCATATGGCCCGCAACACCCGCGCGGCGATCCTGTCCGTCATGTCCAGCCCCTATGTCGAAATGGCCCGCCTGAAGGGCCAGCCCGAGGGCCGCGTGGTGATGCGGGAAGCCTTGCCGAACGCCATCGGCCCCATCGCCAGCGTCGTCGCGCTGAACCTGGCCTATCTCATCTCGGGCGTGGTCGTGGTCGAGGTGGTCTTCGTCTACCCGGGCGTCGGCCAGGCGATGATCGACGCCGTGCGCAACCGCGACATCGCCGTCATCCAGGCCTGCGCCCTGATCTTCTCGGCCGCCTATATCGGCTTCAACCTGATCGCCGACATCATCTCGATCGTCAGCAATCCACGCCTTCTGCATCCGCGCTGAGGGGAACACATGCAATCCAACCTCTCCTTCACTGCCCAGCCCAGCCGCCTGAGCCTGCTGCTGAGGGCCTCGCGCCAAGCCCCGCTCACCGCGAAATTCGGCATGGTGGTCGTGGTGATCTATGTATTCGTCGCGGTCTTCGCCCCGCTCATCGCCCCCTATGGCGAGGTCGAGGTCGTCTCGCGCACCCCCTATTCGCCCTGGAGTGCGGAGTTCCTGCTGGGCACCGATCAGCTGGGCCGCGATTTCCTGTCCCGGCTGATCTATGGTGCGCGCAACTCCATCTCCATCGCGCTGGTGACCACGCTGATCTCCTTCACCATCGGCTGCCTCGCCGGGATGATCGCGGCGCTGGTGGGCGGGCTCTTGGACCAGGTGATCTCGCGCTTCGTGGATGCGGTCATGTCGATCCCCGACCTGATTTTCATTCTGATGATCTTGTCGATCTTCGGCGGCTCTATCCTAAACCTGATCCTGATCATCGCGATCCTGACCTCGACCCGCTTCTTCCGGATCGCCCGCGCCGCCGCACTAAACGTGGCCAGCCTGGACTATGTCGAGGCCGCGCGGGTGCGGGGCGAGAGCCTCGTCTGGATCGCGGTGAACGAGGTCTTTCCCAATATCCTGCCGCTGCTTCTGTCGGAACTGGGTATGCGCTTCTGCTTCATCTTCCTGAACATCGCTGCCCTGTCCTTCTTGGGCGTAGGCATCCAGCCGCCCATGGCGGAATGGGGCTCCATGGTCCGCGAGAATGCCGCCCTGATCAACATGGGCAACATCACCCCGCTGATCCCCGCCGCCGCCATTGCCTTCCTGGCCATCGCCGTGAACTTCGTCGTTGATTGGCAACTGAACAAGGCCAGCGGCCTGAATGAGGAGGGCTGAGATGTCCACACCCGCCCCCCGTCCTGCACTCGAGATCCGCGATCTGAAGATCGAGGCGAAGTCAAACGACCGCTGGAACACCATCGTGAACGGCATCTCCGTCACCGTCCGATCGGGCGAGGTGGTAGGTTTGGTCGGTGAATCCGGCGCGGGCAAATCCACCATCGGCCTTGCCGCACTGGGCTACTTCCGCCCCGGCGCGCGGGTGGCCGAAGGACAGGTGCTACTGAACGGTCGCAACCTTCTGGACGATCCCGAGGAAGCCCGCCGCAAGATTCGGGGCACGAAGGTCGCCTATGTCGCGCAAAGCGCGCAGGCGGCGTTCAACCCGGTGCACCGCCTGATGGACCAGATCGTGATGGTCGCGGTGGATCGGGGCGGGATGACGCGGGCGCAGGCCGAAAAGCGCGCGGTGGACCTGTTCACCGCCCTGCAACTGCCCGAGCCTGCCACCTTCGGCAGCCGCTATCCCCACCAGGTCTCGGGCGGACAATTGCAGCGCGCCATGATCGCCATGGCGATGATCTGCAATCCGGCCCTGATCGTCTTCGACGAGCCGACCACCGCCTTGGACGTGACCACGCAGGTCGAGGTCCTGATCTCAATCCGCAAGGTGATCGAGGAGTTCAAAGTCGCCGCGATCTACATCACCCATGACCTGGCCGTCGTCGCCCAGATCGCCCATCGCGTGGTGGTGCTGCGCTATGGCGAGGTGGTCGAGGAGGCGGCGATCGCCGACATCATGGACAAGCCGCAGCATGCCTATACCAAGACGCTGTGGGCCATTCATGAACTGTCGGTCAGCAATGGTCATTATCATGGGCGGAAGGGCGCTTCCCTGCTGGCGCTGAACGGCGTGGCGGCGAAGTATCACGATTTCCAGGTGCTGACCGACATCTCCCTGACCGTGGGCCGGGGGGAAACCGTGGCCTTGGTGGGTGAGTCCGGATCGGGCAAATCCACCCTCGGGCGGCTGGTCGTGGGCCTGAAGGAGCCTGCGGCGGGAACGGTCAGCTATGACGGCAAGGCTTTGCCCGCGAAGCTGGGCCAACGCTCGCTGGAGACCTTGAAGCGCATCCAGATCATCTACCAATCCGCCGACACCGCCCTGAACCCGCGCCAGACCGTCCGCAAGATCGTGGGCCGCCCGCTGGCCCTGTATCACGGGCTGAGGGGGGCCAAGCGCGAGGCGCGGCTGATCGAACTTCTGAAGATGGTCGAGCTGGACGCAGGCTACGCCGACCGCACCCCCGGCCAACTCTCCGGCGGGCAGAAGCAGCGCGTCGCCATCGCGCGCGCTCTCGCCGCGAACCCCGAGCTGATCGTCTGCGACGAGATCACCTCGGCGCTGGACAAGGTGGTGCAGGCCGAAGTCCTGCGGATGCTGATGAAGCTGAAGGCCGAACTGGGCGTGTCCTATCTCTTCATCACCCATGACATCGAGGTCGTTCGTGCCATCGCCGATCGGGTGGTGGTGATGCAGCACGGGCGGATCGTGGAACAGGGCACGCGGGACGAGGTCTTCTCCCCGCCGCACCAGCCTTATACCGAGACGCTCCTCGCCTCGGTCCCCGCCATGGCGACCGGCTGGCTGGACGATCTCATCGCCACACGCGCGGCGTAAGGGGGCGGGCCTGTAAGGGATGGCCCCCTCCCTTATAGGATGCGGGAACGCCTCGCGGATCGGTAGGAGCCTCCGGCGGGTATTTTTGAAGACAGGAGATGGGGCAAAGAGCTCTTCTTACCATTCACCTGTCCCCAAAAATCCCGCGGGAAAGGTACGATGCACCTCCGGGGGCGGAGCCCCCGAGTCCGAGGAGGAGGGCGCAAGCCCAACGACGAGACAAAAATTCTGCGCCTTCAGGCACTCACTTTCCTTGCACCGGCGCTCCGCAGGTCACCCGATCTCGATCACCGTGCGGCCCCGGATCCTGCCGGCCACGATCTCCTCGGCCAGCTTCGGCAGATCCGCCATCGGCGCCACCGTGGTCAGCGCCGCCAACTTCTTGCGGTCGAGATCGCGGTTCAGCAATGCCCACGCCTCGGCCCGGCGCGCCTGCGGGCACATGACAGAATCGACGCCCAGCAGCGCCACGCTACGCAGGATATGCGGCATGACCGAGCCCGGCAAATCCGCCCCACCCGCCAGCCCGCAGGCCGCGATAGCACCGCCATAAACCGTCTGCGCCAGCGCATTCACCAGCGTATGGCTGCCGACCGAGTCGACGCCACCCGACCAGCGCTCCGCCTGCAGCATCTTGCCCTGCGTGGACAACGTGCCCCTGTCGATGATCCCGCTCGCGCCCAGCCCCATGAGGAACTCTTCCTCCGACACCCGTCCGGTCGAGGCGATTACCTTTACCCCCCGCGCGGCCAGCAGTGAAATCGCCACCGTGCCGACCCCTCCCGCCGCCCCGGTCACGAGAAACTCTCCGTCGCCCTTCAGCACCCCGTGCCGCTCCAGCGCCAGCACGCAGAGCGCCGCCGTATACCCGGCGGTGCCGATGGCCATCGCCTCCTCGGCGCTGAAATCTGTGGGCATGGTGGTCAGGTGCTGCGGCTTCAGCCGCTGGAAGTGGGAATAGGCGCCCCATTCCGTCTCGGATAGGCCCCAGCCGTTGACCAGAACCCGATCGCCCGCCCTCCAATCCAGGGAGCGCGATTCCACCACCACCCCGGCCAGATCGATCCCCGCCACCATGGGCAACCGCCGCGCGATGCGGCCCTTTCCGGTGATCGCCAGCCCGTCCTTGTAGTTCAGACTGGAATGGCTGATCTTGACCAGCACTTCGTTGTCGGGCAGGTCCGCAAGCGTCAGATCGGCCAGTCCAGCCTTGGGTTTTCCGTCCACATCTTGGATCAGCATGGCTTCGAAGGCATCGGTCATTTCGGGTCTCCGCTTTCTGTGTACGGTCGGATGGCGCCTACAGTGCTGGCGCGGATGGCGGGTCAGATCAAGCCCGCTGCAGCCATCCCCCTCGCGCGGCGGCGGTGGAGCGCCGCGCATGGATCTCTGGCAAAGGTCGTCCTGCCCCAGAAATTCGCCCTAGGTCCTTGCCCGGCAAAGGGAAACCGGGATGCCGCGCGGATGTCCCCCCGTCGCGGTGTAGCATGCCATAATATGAAGTTATATCGACCCAAGAATTTTCACCTTTCGCGATGCCCGCGGACAGCTAGTCTTCGGTCACCCCATCCCACCCCAAGACAGGTCTGATCATGCCCATGCGCGCCGACGAATATGACTACATCATCGTGGGCGCGGGCTCCGCGGGCAGCGTTCTGGCCGCCCGACTGACCGAGGATCCCGGCTGCAAAGTCCTTCTGCTGGAGGCCGGCCATCACGACCGCTCGCTGATGATGATGATCCCGGCGGCGGTCTACAAAGTCTTCCACAACCCCCGCTTCAACTGGAACTATGACTCCGAGCCGCAACCCGAGCTGATGAATCGCCGCATCCCCGTGCCGCGCGGGCGGACGCTGGGGGGATCCTCCTCGATCAACTCGATGGTCTGGCTACGCGCGCATCCGGCGGATTACGATGCCTGGGCGGCGCAGGGGCTGAGCGACTGGAGCTTCGCGCATTGCTTGCCCTATTTCAAACGCTCCGAAACCTCGGACCGGGGCGCATCCGACTATCACGGTGGCGACGGCCCGATCCATGTCAGCCGGGCCAGCCTGAAATCGCCGATCTTCGACGCCTTCGAGGCAAGCTCGGTCGCGACGGGCCACCGGCTGGTCGACGACCTGAACGGACCGGATGCGGTGGGGATCGGTCGGTTGGACAGCAACAAGCGCAACGGGCGCCGTTGCAGCGCCTCGGTCGGCTATCTGCGCCCGGCGTTGGGGCGCACGAACCTGACACTGCGGACAGGAGCGCTGACGCAGCGGGTGATCCTGCAGGGGGCCAAGGCGGTGGGCGTTGAATACCGCGCCGGCGGCCAGAGCCACACCGCCATGGCGAGCCGCGAGATCATCCTTTCCGGCGGCGCGATCAACACGCCGCAATTGCTGATGTTGTCCGGCATCGGCCCGGCGGATGAATTGCGCCAGCAGGGCATCCGCGTCGCATTAGATCAGCCCAATGTCGGAGGCAATCTGCAGGACCATCTGGACATGGGGATGAGCTATAGCTGCAGCGAGCCGATTTCCCACGCTTGGATGGGATCGACCCTTGGCAAGGCGCGGGTGGGGACGGAATGGCTGCTGAACCGCTCCGGCCCCGGCGCTTCGAACATCTGGGAGATCGGGGGCTTCGCCAAGGCAATGCAGGATTCCGGTCTGCCGACGGTGCATTACCATGTGGCGCCTATGAAGATCGACGCCCGCCCGGATGGCGGCTTCAGCCTCTCGCACGGCTTTACCCTGCACCTGTCGCAGCTGCGCCAGCGCAGCCGGGGCCGGATCAGCCTGCGCAGTGCCTCCGCTGGCGATGCCCCCAAGATCGACTTCCGCTTCTTCAGCGATCCGCGCGACGTGGTGGAAATGCGCGAAGGCATCAAGGTCACGCGTGAGATCACGTCGCGGGGGCCACTAGCCAGGTTGGGGACGCTTGAGGTCGCTCCGGGCGAGACGGCGCAGACGGATTCTGAGATCGACGCGGCCCTCCGCCAATATGTGAAGACCGAATTCCACCCGTCCTGCACCTGCCGGATGGGCGTGGATCAGGGCGCCGTTCTGGACCCGCAACTGCGCCTGAACGGGATAGAGGGGCTGAGGGTGGTGGATGCTTCCGCGATGCCGCATTGCGTGGGGGCGAACCTGAACGCCACCGTGATTATGATCGCCGAGAAGGCATCTGACATGATCCGTGGTCGAAGCGCCCCGCCGCCCGCCCCGATTGCGCCGCAGGACGTCGCCTTGGTGAAGGAAATCGTCAATCAGCGAAGTTTCTGACCGACCTAGGCCCCACCTCCATTGCGCCGCCGGTGCCGACCCTGCAACGGCGCGACGAGTCATCCAGATACCCCGCATGGCCTTGCGTGCGGATACTGCGACACATCGTTAGCGTGCTGTGACGGAATGTAGACCCGGGATATATGTATCCGCGACCTGCATCTCGACATAGTCCGCGTGAAGGCACTGGAATTCGGGTGCTGAGGCGGTTTGAGATACACTTGTTGGCTTTCGAAGTTGAGCTCCGGAAAGAAGCGATCCCTACCGACGCTTTGAGTATGAACCTTGGCATCAGCAATGCTTCGCTTCGGCCCGCGGAACTGAAGCGGATCGAAGTGGCGTTCAGGGCTGGCCTTGGGAAAACGATCGACCATCAGACGTCCTCCGCGCGCCGTGCCTCCATCCTCTGTTTTAGTCCGATCAGGCTTCCGTGCAGGTTCAGGCATCCAGCGATTGCAAGCCGCGCGAACGTCCTCAGCGCGCCGCCAGGCGAATGTATGGGCTTCACGGGATGGTGCCGGTTCGCGTCTATAATCAGAACCGACAGGGCGGCCGCCATGTCCCCCATTGCCTCCTGTGCCTCATCCCATGCCGAGTGATTGATCCCGATCGCGGGAAGGATGGAAATGGCTGCTTGAACGAAATCATGCCCTGTCAGGCTGCTACAATCCCGGCAGACCGCATCGACATACATTCGCATGTCTTCAGAGGCCATCCAGTAGAGCTGCTTCGGGCTGAACGTTTCGGTAAATTCCGGCTTGTGGCCACGGTCGGACATGCGACCATCTGTTTCCCTGCATTCTGCCGCGCCTATAGGCGCGGCAGCGTAACGATCGGCCTCAGCCCGCTTGCGGGCTGTCCGATCATTGGCGGAGGAACCGCTACAAGATTCAAGATCAGCTTCTGTTGTAGCTTGTATATGAGGGCGGCAGAAAACTTCCGGCGTGACGGTCGATTCTGCGCTTCCAGTCAGGGCATCCCAGCAGTTCCGGGCGGCGTTATCCACATGCTCAAAAAGCTGCTGCAGCTCATTGAGGCCCATTCCTTCATAGCGGCGTGGCAGGTCAGCTTTGATCGCAAGAAACAAGGGCACCGTCGCGTTCTTAGGGTCCGCCTCTATGAGCACGGACAGGGCTTTATTGAAGCTGCGCCGGGCTGCGCTGCACCTGCGACGGAAGATTTCGGTATGGCGTGTTTCTTCCTCTACCCCCTCGGCCAGGGCGAGAAGGGAAGGGAACCGCTCGATCAGCGGGGAAAAGGAAATTCCATGAATGACCTCACCCTTGCCGAACTTACCTCGACTTCCATCGGCGCCAACTGCCTTTGTAATCAGTCCCAAGGCTTCAAGGATTGCCTCGTGGCTTCTGGTTGTTCTGGTGGTAACGCCCGAGGCGGCCGCCACTTTGATCTGCTGTCGATAGCAGACCGGAACAGTTTCTCCGCTGGTCCAGTCAGATGCCCTTGTCATGTGGATCATTGTTAAC
>JAGPGI010000373.1 GCA_018056045.1 Paracoccus sp. (in: a-proteobacteria) | reverse complement strand
TTTTGGGAGAGATGCGGGCCACGACCATAAAAACGGACCAACCGGACGGGCGCGCATCGCGCGGCCCGCCGCTGCGGAGGAACACCATGAAGCAATACCTTCTTGCCAGCCTGTTTGCGGGGGCCGTTGCGTTGCCCGCCATGGCCGACTACACGATCATCGCCCCGGCCAATCCCGGCGGCGGCTGGGACCAGACCGCGCGCACCATGCAGACGGTGATGCAGGAAGACGGCATCAGCCCCTCGGTGCAGGTGCAGAACGTCCCCGGCGCCGGCGGCACCATCGGGCTGGCGCAATTCGCCAGCCAGAACAAGGGCAACCCCGACGCGCTGATCGTCGGCGGCTTTGTCATGGTCGGCGCCATCCTGACCAACAATTCGCCCGTCTCGCTGAAGGACGTGACCCCGATCGCCCGGCTGACCGGCGAATATGAGGCCGTGGTGGTTCCCGCCGCCTCGCCCATTCAGGACATGGCGGGCCTGATCGAGGCGCTGAAGGCCGATCCCGGCGCGGTCAGCTGGGCTGGCGGCTCGGCCGGCGGCACCGACCATATCGCGGTCGGACTGATCGCCAAGGCGGCCGGCGTCGATCCGACCAAGATCAACTATATCGCCTATTCCGGCGGCGGCGAAGCGCTGGCCGCGATCCTTGGCAATCAGGTGACCGCGGGCGTCAGCTCGCTGGGTGAATTCGACGCGCAGGTCAAGGCGGGCACACTGCGCCTTTTGGCCGTCTCGTCGCCCGAGCGCATCGAGGGCGCGGACGCCCCCACCCTGAAAGAGGCCGGTCTGGACGTGGAACTGCAGAACTGGCGCATGGTCGCCGCCGCGCCGGGCCTGACCGATGAGCAGAAGGCCAAGGTCTCGGGCGATATCGAAAAGATGGTGAAATCGGAAAACTGGCAGAAACAGCTGGCCGACAAGGGCTGGTCCGACACCTATCTGTCGGGCGCCGATTTCGACGCGCAGCTGGCCAAGGACGAGGCCGCGACCGCCGCCGTCCTC
Organism: Paracoccus sp. (in: a-proteobacteria); assembly: GCA_018056045.1. Lineage (GTDB taxonomy): Bacteria > Pseudomonadota > Alphaproteobacteria > Rhodobacterales > Rhodobacteraceae > Paracoccus. The sequence goes on along the minus strand of JAGPGI010000373.1, from coordinate 2,406 downwards.
AAGGATATCGGTCTGGTGAAATGAGCGTAACCCGCTTCGATCCGCCGCGCCGCCGTGATCCGGCGGCGCTGATTATCGCCGCCGGGCTGGCCGTGATCGCGGGCGTGATGCTGTGGGACAGCGCGCGCCTTGCCGATCTGGGCGGCTATTCCGGCGTGGGTCCGGCCAGCGTGCCGCGCGTCGTGGCATTCTGCCTGCTGGGCCTGTCGGTCTGGACCGCCATCGAGGCCCTGCGCGGCGATTTCCCGCCGCGCCCGCGTCAGGCACCGGCCCCGGTTCTGTGGATCGTGGCGGGGCTTTCCGCGCAACTCATGCTTTTGCACGTCGCGGGGTTCTCCATCGCGACGGGCATCCTGTTCGCCTTTACCGCGCGCGCCTTTGGCAAGACCAATCTGGCCATGACCATTCCCATCGGCATCGCCTTCGCCTTTGTGGTCTGGGCGGTGTTCTCGCAACTTCTGATGCTGCATCTGCCCGCCGGGCCGCTTGAGCATCTGATCTTTCCGGGGGCCTGAGCCATGGGCGCGTTCGATTTCCTGATGCAGGGCCTGATGACCGCGGCCGAGCCGATGATGCTGCTTTACGCGCTGATCGGCGTGACGCTGGGCACCGCCGTGGGCGTTCTGCCCGGCATCGGCCCGGCGCTGACCGTGGCGCTTTTGTTGCCGGTGACCTACCGGCTGGACGCGGCGGGGTCGCTGATCATGTTCGCCGGTATCTATTACGGCGGCATGTATGGCGGCTCGACCACCTCGATCCTGCTGAATACGCCCGGCGAAAGCGCCTCGATCATCACCGCGCTGGAGGGCAACAAGATGGCCCGCAAGGGCCGCGGCGGCCCCGCGCTGGCCACCGCCGCCATCGGCTCGTTCGTCGCCGGGCTGATCGCCACCTTGCTGCTGGCGTTTCTGGCGCCCAGCATCGTCAAGGTGGCGCTGGTCTTTGGTCCGCGCGAATATTTCGCGCTGATGGTGCTGGCCTTTGTCACCGTCTCGGCCGCGTTTGGCGATTCGGCGCTGCGGGGGCTGACCTCGTTGTTTCTGGGGCTGGCCTGCGGCTGCGTCGGCATCGACCAGCTGAGCGGACAGGCCCGGCTCGCATTCGGCGTCCCCGAACTGCTGGACGGGATCGAGGTCACCACCATGGCCGTCGCCATGTTCGCCGTGGGCGAGGCGCTGTTCATCGCCGGCCAGCGCGTGCATGTCGAGGACGAGGTCACCGCCGTCAAAGGCTCGATCTGGATGAGCGCCAGCGACTGGGCGCGGTCGTGGAAGCCGTGGCTGCGCGGCACCTTCATCGGCTTTCCCATCGGCGCCATGCCGGCGGGCGGGGCCGAGATTGGCACCTTCCTGAGCTATGCGACCGAAAAGAAACTCAGCAAGCACCCCGAGGAATTCGGCCATGGCGCCATCGAGGGCGTCGCCGGGCCCGAGGCCGCGAATAACGCTTCGGCCGCCGGGACGCTGGTGCCCCTGCTGACGCTGGGCCTGCCGACCTCGGCCACGGCGGCGATCATGCTGGCGGGGTTCCAGCAGTTCGGCTTGCAGCCGGGGCCGTTGCTCTTTGCCACCAACCCGACGCTGGTCTGGGGGCTGATCGCCAGCCTGCTGATCGCGAACTTCATGCTGCTGGTGCTGAACCTGCCGCTGATCGGGCTGTGGGTGAAACTGCTGACGGTGCCGAAGCCCTGGCTTTACGCCGGCATCCTGCTGTTTGCGACGCTGGGCACCATCGGCGCCAACCCCTCGACCTTCGAGCTGGGGATGCTTCTGGGCTTTGGCGTCCTTGGCTACGCGATGCGGCTTTTCGGCTATCCGATCGCGCCCATCGTCGTCGGTCTGATCCTGGGTCCGATGGCCGAACAACAGCTGCGCCGGGCGCTGTCGATCAGTCAGGGCGACTGGAGCTATCTGGTGCAGTCGCCCATCGCCGCCGTGCTGCTGGGCATCGCCGCGCTGGCGCTGATCGTGCCGCTGATCCTGCGCGCCCGTGGCAAGGGCGAGATGCTGAGCCAGCTTGCCGGCGACGAGGACTGACCCGCCGCCACACCGCTGTCACCCAGGCGGAAACCCCGGCCCAAACCTCTTGGGCCGGGGTTTTCATATGTCTTGTCATATTCAGGGACATGCGCTGGCCGCATGGCCGAGTTGCCGAATGCTGCATTGCAGAATGGATCGGATCGCCCCATTTAGACCGCGACGAAGCAACTGATCCTGCAAACAGGCACTAAAGAAATGACTATCATCCGCTATATCCGCTCGGCCCTGCGTGCGTTCGGCGCCGCCGTCTCGGTGGTCGCGAATCTCAGGGTGAACCATCTTCCCTCGGAACGCGAGCTGAGCCGTCTGGGCATCAAGAAAACCGATTTCGACGCGATCCGCCTGAACTGAGCCGGCCCCGGCAGGC
>JAGPGI010000372.1 GCA_018056045.1 Paracoccus sp. (in: a-proteobacteria) | reverse complement strand
TTGAGCTGCGGGTTGATGCCGAGGCCCGATTCGCGGATCGCCTTCTCGGCCTTGTTGACCAGCCCCTTGTCCCAGATGTTGATCGTCACCATCCGCGGCTCGGGCACGTTCACGGTGCCGATCTGGTTGATCGGTGTCAGCGAGCCGTAGGCATCGACCATGATCGGCTCGACCATGGTGGCGGATGCGCGCCCGGTGCGCAGCGAAGCGAATTCCTGACGCAGCGAATCCATGGCGCCCTTCATGCGGCGCTCAAGGTCGTCGGTGTCGATCTCGATCTCGTCGGTCATGCTCGATCATGGCCTCTGTACTGTTGGTTTCCGCGCTTGTAGCCGAGCCACGTCGTCATGGCAAAGCCTATGCTGGGATTTTAACCATGCACGCGCGTATATGTTCCGCTGCCCGACAGAATTCCGCGGAAACCGCCCGGCTCGTCCAGCGAGAAGACGATGATCGGCAGGTCGTTGTCACGCGCCAGCGCAATCGCCGAGGCGTCCATCACCCCCAGATGCTTTTGCAGCACCTCGTCATAGGTGACGCTCTCATAGCGCTTGGCATCGGCGTGTTTGGCCGGGTCCTTGTCATAGACGCCATCGACCTTGGTGCCCTTGAAGATCGCCTCGCAGTTCATCTCGTTGGCGCGCAGGGTGGCGGCGGTGTCGGTGGTGAAATACGGGTTGCCGGTGCCGGCGGCAAAGATGATGACGCGCTTTTTCTCAAGGTGGCGGACGGCGCGGCGGCGGATATAGGGCTCGGCCACCTCGTCCATGCGGATAGCGCTGATGACGCGGGTGTGGATATTCAGCGCTTCCAGCGCCGCCTGCATGGCCAGCGCGTTCATCACCGTGGCGAGCATCCCCATATAGTCCGCGGTCGCGCGCTCCATCCCCTGGGCGCTGCCTTGCAAGCCGCGGAAGATATTGCCCCCGCCGATGACCATGCAGATCTCGATGCCCATGTCATGGACGGATTTGACCTCTTGCGCGATGCGGGCGACGGTCGGCGGGTGCAGGCCATAGCCCTGATCGCCCATCAGCGCCTCGCCCGAGATCTTCAGCATCACGCGGGAATAGGATCCGGGGGCTTTGGTTGCGCTGTCAGACATGTGGGACACCTTTTCGCCGCTGTTTCATTGCCGCGCAAAATGTCGCAAATAGCCCGCATGTTCAACCGCCGCCTTCGCATGACCAGATGAGCCAGCATCACCATATCCTGAACCAGATCACGCCGGATCGCCATGTGGTGATCGCCGGCCCCACCGCCAGCGGCAAGTCCGCACTGGCGCTGGAGATCGCCCAGACGCAGGGCGGCACCGTGGTCAATGCCGACGCGTTGCAGGTCTGGTCCTGCTGGCGCGTCCTGACCGCGCGTCCATCGCCGCAGGACGAGGCGCGCGCGCCGCATGTGCTTTACGGCCATGTCGCGCCGGGCCGGGCCTATTCGGTCGGCGAATGGCTGAGCGAGGTTTCGGGCCTCTCGGGGCGGCTGATCGTGGTGGGCGGGACCGGGCTTTACCTGAACGCGCTGACGCGGGGGCTGGCGGTGATTCCCCCCACGCCGGCCGAGATCCGCGCGACGGCGGATCGCCTGCGCACCGCGCCCGGGGGGCTGGGGCAGATGGTCGCGGGGCTGGACGCGCCGACCCGCGCCCGGATCGACCTGCAGAACCCGGTCCGCGTCCAGCGCGCATGGGAGGTGCTGACCGCCACCGGCCGCGGCATCGTCGAATGGCAGGCCGAGACCCCACCACCCTTGATTGCACCCGAATCCGCGCATCTGCTGGTCCTGCAATCGGAACGCGACTGGCTGGCGGGCCGGATTGCGCGGCGCTTCCACCTGATGATCGAACAGGGCGCCCTGGAGGAGGTGCGGGAGATGCTGCCGCGCTGGGATGCGGAGGCCCTCTGGGCCAAGGCCATTGGCGCAGCCGATCTTGTCGCGTATTTGCAAGGATATACGACGCTGGACGAGGCCATCGAGCGCGCGATTATCGCCAGCCGGCAATATGCCAAGGCGCAGCGCAGCTTCTTTCGCGGACGAATGCGCGACTGGAACTGGGTCGGCGCGGCGACATAGGGCAGATTCCTCAGGGTATGGCGACATATTAACTTTATTTCAACTCTGAGTGGTGTAGCAATTTTACATGCACCTTTCCCAGTATCGATTCGCCCATGTCCCAGACGAAAGCTGCCCCAGATGAATGAAACCTTGCGCAGCATCGGCGCTATGGATGCATCTGCGCTCGACGCCGACCGGCAGCGGCTGGTCGCGGCGGCGGTCACGGCGGCAACGATCCTTGAACCTGCGGCCAGCGACCCGCGCCTGCATGGCCTGCCCATGGCCGCCCCGGGAATGGCGGATGCGGCGGGCGGTGATCCGGGATCGAGGGGGGCGATCACGCTGGCCTCGGTGAACGGCGCCACGGTGCCGCTCGAGCCGGCGGCGACGTCCTTGCGGGCAGTTACCGCAACCGCCTGCCCTGCCCCTTCCTTTGCGCCGAGTGACGGCTTGCGGCTGATCCCGCTGGCGGGCTTTCACTGGGGCGGCGCGGTGCGCGGCCGCAACATGCCGCCAGCGCCAAGGGTGCGCGGCGATCATGTGCTCATCGTGCTGGAACAGGGCATGGTCCAGATCGAGCTTCCGCGCCAGCAGCACATGCTGCGACCGGGGCGCGTGGCCTTCATCCCGGCGGGAACCGCCTTTGCACTGCAGCCCGGCACCGAGGTGACGGGCCGCGCGCTGCTGATCGCACCGGCGCATGGCCGCGACCTGATGTTGGCGCTGCCCACGGCCTTCCAGATCGGCACCCCCGCCGATGACGACCGCCCGATGATCGAGCCGGCGATGCTGGCGCTTGGTGCCGCGCAACTGCACGGCCCTGCCGGCGAGACCGCCGCCGCCTGTCAGCTCGGGTTGCTGGCCGTGGCGCTGTCGCGGCTGGACGCACGCCCCGGCCCGCGCAACGCCGACCAGTCCGGCATCGCCGAGGCCCGGCCGCTGACGGAACGCTTTCTGGAACTGGCGCTGGCCGAGTTGGCGCAAAGCCAGACCATCGCCGAGATGGCGCGCAAGCTGGGCCATTCGCAGGCGCATCTGGATCGCGCCTGCCGGCAAAGCCGGGGCCGTGGCGCGCTGGAGCTGCTTTATGACCTGCGTCTGCAGCACGCCGCCAAGGCGCTGCGCAACTCGACCCGCCCCATTGCCGAGATCGCGCAGGAGGCAGGCTATGCGGGGCTTGGGCATTTCATGCGCAGCTTTGCCGCCGCGACGGGCTGCTCGCCCGAAGCCTATCGCGATATCATGCGCGGCGCGCCGGAGGACAGTCTGGGCGGGCAGTTCAGCTAGGCTCCAGACTCATTGAGTTTCACAACCAGAAAATAATGGTTGCGGCGAGAAGGATGGCCGAGAGGAAAG
>JAGPGI010000370.1 GCA_018056045.1 Paracoccus sp. (in: a-proteobacteria) | reverse complement strand
GCGCATTCGCGCGTGGTCGAGGCGCTGGACGCGATGACGCCGATCCTGAAGACGCGCGGCTTGACCGGGCTGGTCGAGCCGCTGGGCTTTCCGATCAGCTCGCTCAGGACCAAGGCCGAGGCCATCGCCGCCATGACCGAGGCGGATGAGGACGGCACCTATCTGCTGATGCACGACACCTTCCACCACCATCTGGCCGGCGAGACCGAGTTCTATCCGCGCCGCACGGGGCTGGTGCATATCTCGGGTGTCAGCGATCCTGCGGTGGCGGTGGCCGATATGCTGGACGCGCATCGGGTGCTGGTCGATGCCGCCGACCGGCTGGAAAATATCGAACAGATCCGGGCGCTTCTGGCGGCGGGTTATGAGGGGCCGTTCAGCTTTGAGCCTTTCGCGGCCGAGGTGCATGAACTGGCCGATCCCGAGGCGGCGCTGCGCGCCAGCATGGATTATATCCGGGCCAGCGTCTGACGCACCGGTCCGAATGAGGGGATAAGATGAAGACGTTGGATGTGATCACGATTGGGCGTTCGTCGGTTGACCTTTACGGGTCGCAGATTGGTGGCCGTCTTGAGGATATGGGGTCGTTTGCCAAGTATATCGGCGGCTCTCCTACGAATATCGCCTGCGGGACGGCGCGGCTGGGGCTGAAATCGGCGGTGATCACCCGCGTCGGCGACGAGCATATGGGCCGCTTCATCCGCGAGCAGCTTGCCCGCGAGGGCGTCGATACGCGCGGCGTAGCCACCGACACCGAGCGGCTGACCGCGCTGGTCATTCTGGGTATCCGTGACGAGGAACAGTTCCCGCTGATCTTCTATCGCGAGAACTGCGCCGACATGGCGCTGAGCGAAGAGGATATCGACGAGGGTTTCATTGCCGAGGCGCGCTCGGTGCTGGCCACCGGCACGCATCTGTCGAACCCCCGCAGCGCCGCTGCGGTGCTCAAGGCGCTGGAGCTGGCGCGCAAGCATGGCGCCCAGACCGCGCTGGATATCGACTATCGTCCGAACCTCTGGGGCGTGGCGGGGCATGGCGACGGCGAAAGCCGCTTTGTCGAAAGCGCCGCCGTCACCGCCAAACTTCAGGCGACGCTGCATCTGTTCGATCTGATCGTCGGCACCGAGGAAGAGTTCCACATTGCCGGCGGCTCCACCGACACGGTAGAGGCGCTGCGCAATGTCCGCGCGGTCTCGGGCGCGACGCTGGTCTGCAAGCGCGGCGCCAAGGGCGCGGTGGCATTTGAGGGTGCGATCCCCGACAGTCTGGATGACGGCCAGACCGGGCCGGGCTTTCCGATCGAGGTCTTCAATGTGCTGGGCGCGGGCGACGGGTTCTTTTCCGGGCTGATGAAGGGGTGGCTGGACGGGGCCGATTGGCCGACGGCGCTGAAATACGCCAATGCCTGCGGCGCCTTTGCCGTCAGCCGGCATGGCTGCACCCCGGCCTATCCTTCGCTGACTGAACTGGAGTTCTTTCTGGGGCGCGGCGTAGTGCGGCCTGATCTGCGCAACGACGCCGAGCTGGAGCAGATCCATTGGGCGACGAACCGGCAGGGCCGGATGGGCGGCGACTGGACCACGATGCGGGTCTTTGCCTTTGACCATCGCAAGCAGCTTGAGGACATGGCGGGCTACACGCTGGAAAAGGGCGGCGCCTTCAAGGAGCTGTGCCTGAAGGCGGCGTTGCAGGTCGCGGACGGGCAGGGCGGCTACGGCATCTTGTGCGACAACCGCATCGGCAAGAAGGCGCTGCATGCGGCGAGCGGAAGCGGGCTGTGGATCGGGCGGCCCTGCGAATGGCCGGGCTCGCGCCCCTTGGAACTGGAACCGGAACTGGGCGCGGATTGCGGCGGGCTTGAGGCTTGGGCGCGCGAGAACGTGGTCAAGGTGCTGTGCTTCTGCCATCCCGACGACGATGCCGCGACGCGCGCGGCGCAGGAGGCGACGGTCAAGCGGCTGTTCGAGGCCTCGCGCCGCAACGGGCTGGAATTCCTGCTGGAGATCATCCCCTCGAAGGTCGGCCCGGTGGATGACATGACCACGGCGACGCTGATCCGGCAATTCTATGCCATCGGCGTCTATCCCGACTGGTGGAAGCTGGAGCCGATGACGACCGAAGCCGCCTGGCAGAACGCGATCGCGGCCATCGAGGATAACGACCGCCATACCCGTGGCATCGTGGTGCTGGGGCTGGACGCGCCCGAGGCTGAGCTGGCGGCCAGCTTCAAGGTCGCGGCGGCCTTCCCGCTGGTCCGGGGTTTTGCGGTCGGGCGCACCATCTTTGGCGAGGTGGCGCGGGACTGGCTGGCCGGTCGCGTCGGCGACGACGAGGCGGTGGCGCGGATGGCGGATCGCTATGCCCGGCTTTGCGCGATCTGGGATCAGGCGCGGGCTGCGGTGGCATGAGGGCGGGGAAGGAAGGGAAGGGGGCTCTGCCCCCATCCGGCTGGCGCCGGATTCCCCCGGGATATTTGGACATGAAAGAATGAGCGTTGAGGTGACGAGATGAGCGGGACGATCAGGTTGACCGCGGCGCAGGCCATGGTGCGCTGGCTGTCGGTGCAGATGACCGAAGACGGTGAGCGCTTTATCGAGGGAGTCTGGGCGATCTTTGGTCATGGTAACGTGGCCGGGCTGGGCGAGGCCCTGCACGGGATCGGCGCGGCACTGCCGACCTGGCGCGGCCAGAACGAACAGACCATGGCCCATGCCGCCATTGCCTATGCCAAGGGGCAGGGGCGCCGGCGGGCGCAGGCGGTGACCAGCTCGATCGGGCCGGGGGCCACCAACATGGTGACGGCGGCGGCGCTGGCGCATGTGAACCGGCTGCCGGTCCTGTTCATTGCCGGTGACGTCTTTGCCAATCGCCGTCCGGATCCGGTCTTGCAGCAGGTCGAGGATTTCGACGATGGCACGGTCAGCGCCAATGACTGCTTCCGCCCCGTGGTGCGCTATTTCGACCGCATCACCCGGCCCGAGCAATTGCTGACCGCGTTGCCCCGCGCATTGCGGGTGATGACCGATCCGGCGAATTGCGGGCCGGTCTGTCTGGCATTCTGTCAGGATGTGCAGGCCGAGGCTCATGACTGGCCCGAGGAGTTCTTTGCCCCCCGCGTCTGGCGCATCCGCCGGCCCGAGCCGGATGCGGCGGAGCTGGCCGAGGTGGTGGCGCTGATCCGCGCTGCGAAAGCACCGGTCATCGTGGCCGGGGGCGGCGTCATCTATTCCGGGGCCGAGGCGGCGCTGGGAGAGTTCGCCAGCCGCCACGATATTCCGGTGATCGAGACCCAGGCAGGAAAGTCCTCGCTGGCGCAGGCGCATCCGATGAATTACGGCGCTGCGGGTGTCGATGGCTCGGCGGCGGCGAATGCGCAGGCGGGCAAGGCGGACCTGATCCTTGGGATCGGCACGCGGCTGCAGG
>JAGPGI010000371.1 GCA_018056045.1 Paracoccus sp. (in: a-proteobacteria) | reverse complement strand
TGCGAAGGCAGTTCGCCTGCGTCTCGCCGGTCCAGAACCATGACGGGAGCGGCGTTCGATGATCGTACTGGTTGGCATCCGCCAACAAGGGCATCCGGCGCCAATAAATCCCCCGCACGAACTCCCGCCAGCCGAGAACCTGGCGGATGAAGCCTTCGGCGGCGGCGATCGGTACCTGTCCGGCTTGGTAGGCAGCCAGTGCCGCGTCGATCACCCGCCGCGGATCGAGCAGCTTGAGGTTCAGCGCGCTGGAGAGGAGCGAGTGCCAGAGGAATGGCTCGTCCCGCCACATGGCATCCTGCCAGCGGCCGAATTCGGGCAGCCGGTGGCGAACGAAGTCATCAAGCGCTTCTTCCGCCTGAGAAGCTGTGACGGCCCAGCCAAAATGCCGCGTCGCGCCAGGGTGTCCCGGAAAGTGGCGCTCGACATCGGCAATCGCGCCCTGGGTGATGGCATCGGGCGGAAAGCGCACTGGCGGCGGCACCGGGCCGGGGCCTTGCCGGCCGAAAGATTGCCGATTGTCCGCGTCAAAATTCCACCGGCCGCCGACGGGCTCATCGCCCGCCATCAGGATGACGTGGCGCTTGCGTTGCCAGCGATAGAAAAACTCCATCCGCAGCTGCGTCTTGTCGCCTGCCCATGCATTGAAATCATCCAGGGAGCAGAGGAAGTGCGGGTCGGGCCGGATCAGCAGCGGCTTGCCTGCGGCGGCGCAGGCTTCATGCAGCGATTCCTGGATCCGGTAGTCACCGGCTTCCAGCATTACCGCGGCACTGCAATCGCCGGCAGCCAGCCGGGCCCGGACGGCAGCGCTCAGGGAACCATGCGGATGCTCGCCCAGCCGCAGGTAATTGACCGGCAGGCCGGCCTCGCGGAATGCCGCCGCGCGGTGGCGCATGGCAGCCAGAAAGAGCGCGCTGCGCGCCTTGTGGCTCCAGACGTGGGTCGATTCCTCGCTCGCCTCGACCATCAGCAGCTCATCGCTTGCCGGGTTGAAATCGGTCAGGAGCGGATGCGGGTCCGGATGCAACTGATCGCCCAGGATCAGGAAGAGGCGGCTCATGCGGATTTGAATCCTTTGCGGCAGGCGTCCGAGCAATACTTGACCTCATCCCAGGTCAACCGCCATTTCCTGCGCCAGACCATGGTGCGGCCGCACGTGGCGCATGGCTTGGCGGGCAGGCCGGACTTGTTGCCGCGAAAGTTTTCAGTGGGCTTGGGCGTGGTCAAGAGGGTAGCCTGGGTCAAGTCGCTCTTGTGGATGACGGTCAGTGCTTCAGCGGGTCGATGGCGAGGATAGCGACATCGACCGCGCCATGGCCGGTTCGAAACTCGGTGCGAATCTGACCGCCCTAGCCAGGACAGGAGCATCTACCTGATCGAGCGACTGCATCGAGTTGTCCATGGGCCCTTCCCTGGCCCGTCGGCCTCGCATTCTGTTTCGATAATAACTGATCCCGATCACGTCGCCTGACGGGCGAGTCCGCGGCAGCAGGCGGATAAGCAGCCGGCGGGACGGCGCTGCGGGGTGTCAATAAGGCAATCGCGAGACCCTTCTACCGCTGCTGGCGCGTCTGCTGCAGCGCGCTGTCGGCGCTCGCGCTGCGCGGCCAGCCCTGGCCGGGGCGTGCCTCGGGAGCGCCCTGAGCCCCTTTCGGTCGCCCGGCTTCCCGTTGCGCTTCATGGCGCGGAGGCGGAGCGGAGCGCGGCTCCCGTGCGGTTTCGCCGGCACCGGGCCGCGCGGAATGTCCGGCCTGATCGCCACGCGCGGGGATCGCGTTGCTTCGATTGCCTTGCGCGTGCGGAAGCGCGCCTGTCGCGGGGATGGCCCCCTGGGTGGCCGTCTGGATGGATTGGCGACGCTCTGCCGGCACGCGGCGATCCCCGCGCTCGAGGTCTTTGGCGTGGTCGCGCCGGTCCCCACGTGGATTGGCCGGATGGGCGCCGGAATGCGCTTGCGTCGTTGCCACCCGCTGGATCGCCGGTTGTACGGGTGTGTCCCGCACCGGCTGGACCGCGGCCCCACGTAAATCGTTGCGCGACTCGCCGTGCCGGTTCGAACCTGGCTGGGACGGCGCGTGCTGCTGGATTTGTCGCCGGGCATCCTCCCGGTCCGGCCGCCTGCCGCCGTCCGGCCGGGTTGCATGATCGGCATACTGCCGCCGCACTTCCGGTACGCGATACGCGACGCCCCGGCGATGAACGGGATCATGGTGCCACGCACCCGGTGGCCGATCATGGTGGATGATGACCCCGTGACGCGCAGCCCCGTAATGATGGAAATTGGAGTGCACTACCCGGACATGGCGGTGCGACCAGTCGAAGCCGCCGAAGAAATATCCGATCGAAATCCTGATCGACGGTCCCCAATAGAAGCCGCTGACCATGCCCGGCCATGCGCCATAGCCGGGAAACGGCCGCCAATACACGGGCGAATAGTGCGGCCACCACCATGGCCCGTACACCACCCGTGGATCGTAGTAGGGCACATGGATGATTTGCGGATCGGCGGGCTGCACGACCAATATCGGCCCCGTCTCGACGATGCGCTGGCGTTCGTCCGACCGCAGGTTGCCCGCCACCTGCGCCCTGCGCCGCAGATTCTGTACCGCATCCATTACCTGCGGCTCCTGGGCAAGAAATGCGTCACCCAGCGTTTGCAGCCATTGCAGGTCCTCGTCCATGCGCGCGAGCACATGCGGGAAGGCCAGCAGGGATTTCACGCTGGGATCCCAGTTCTCATTCACCGCCGCCCGTACCGCATCTTCCCCGCTCAGGTTCGGATGACTTCGTGACCAGCGTGCGGCCTCGACCACTTCCAGCGGGTAGGTTGACGCCATCAGGATCTGCGACAGCAACGGATCCGGATACAGCGCAATCGGCGCAAGCATCTGTTCGAGTTGCGCCTGCGAGAACGCGGGACGGTCTTGCGCAAATGCGCCGCCTTGCGGCACAAGCAGTGCAAGCATGAGCGCCAGCAGCATTGCGACAGACCTGGCGACATTGTTTACGGCGGGGCTTTTCATTGGGGATCTCCAGCGTTCGGACACGGTTCATGAAAACCACAAACTCGACGTGATTGCCTCATGAGACTGTGAACGCGCGACCGATCCATGGGTTGCGGCAGGAAGTGCAACAGCATGTAATGCACCTTGCCGTCCTGAAACATCTCCCGTGCCGGCCGGCACACTCCGGAACCGCGCACTGGCCAGGGTGGCAGGGTGGAGCAAGCCGGCCACGGCTCGGGCCTGGCTGACGGGAGCCCCGATTCCGCGTGCCCGGCGCTCGCGCGGACCGGGCGGCAGATGCCGCCGGGGGCGCTCATGTGGTGTTGCCGCGAGTATGTAAAATCGGATTCAACCCGGATCAAGCGCGGAGGCGAGTTCGACATGGAGGACAACTTTTCAGCGGCAAAGCGCGGGC
>JAGPGI010000369.1 GCA_018056045.1 Paracoccus sp. (in: a-proteobacteria) | reverse complement strand
AAATCGGCGTGGCCAGGCGTGTCGACGATATTGATGCGCGTGCCTTTCCATTCGACCGAGGTCGCCTTGGCAAGGATGGTGATGCCACGCTCACGCTCGATGTCGTTGCTGTCCATCGCGCGTTCGGCCACGGCCTGATTTTCGCGGAACGAGCCCGACTGCTTGAGAAGCTGGTCGACCAGCGTGGTCTTGCCGTGGTCGACGTGGGCGATGATCGCGATATTGCGGATGTCCATGGGGCGGCCTTTATCAGAAGTCGCGCCCCCGTAACGCAGAGGGGCGCGAAAGGCCAGCGTAATCGCAGCGTCTGCCTCAGCGTAGACCCAGAAGTCCCAGAATGAACAGCACGACGACCACGAGGCCGACGATATAGATGATCGAGTTCATGCGCGTTTCCCTTTGTGTTTCATCGCCGGGCAGATCTTGCCCGGTCGTGATGCATGTCGGGGAAAACGCGTGGAATCCTCAGGGGTTCCACAATTTACCCGCGGCTCAGCGACCACGGCTGGCGAGCGATTCGATCAGGGGCCGCATGCCGGATATGTCATAGCCCGCCGCAGCGGCGGTTCCGATCAGCGCATCCGCCGGCTCAAGCCCGGCGCGGCTGAGCGCCCAAAGCACGGTCGAGCGGTTGCCCGAGCGGCAATAGGCAACCTTCGGACCGGGCGAGGCCAGCGCCTGCGCCTGGGCTGCGATCATGTCGGGCGTGATCTGGCCCGGCGTGAAGGGGTTATAGTGATATTCAAGACCGGCGGCCTCGGCGGCGGCGCGCATGGCGGCATCGTCCTCGCCGGGGCCGACCTCGCTGTCGGGGCGGTTGTTGATCAAGACGCGGAAACCGGCCTCGGCCAGCGCCGGCAGGTCCTCGGGCTGGATCTGGGGCGTAACGGCCAGATCCGGGGTCAGTTGGCGCAGGTCCATGGCAGCTCCTTGGGCTTGGGCGGGTCCGGCATCCGGGCCCGGGCATGACGGATCGTTTCCTTTTCGCGGCCTGTCAAGCTGGATGCAATGGCCTCAGCCGGCCAGCGCCAGTTCCTCGACCAGAGCCGGCAACTGGTCGAAATCATCGAAGGCGGCGTGATGGGGCAGATCATCGACCGGCGTCTTGCGATAGCCGCGCAGGAACAGCAGCATCGGCACTCCGGTATTGCTCGCGGTCTCGACGTCGAATTCGCTGTCGCCGACGAAAATGCCCTGCGGCGCATCCGGATCCGATCCCAGCGCCGCAAAGGCCGCACGCAGCGGCGCCGGATCGGGCTTGCGCTGCGGCAGCGAATCGCCGCCGATCACCGTGGCAAAAATCTGGCTGATGCCGAAATGATCAAGGACGGCGCGGGTCGGACCCAATGGCTTGTTGGTGCAGATGCCCAGAGGATGACCACGATCCGCCAGCACGCCAAGCGCCTCGGTCACATTGGGATAAAGCCGGGTCAGCGCGGTCGCGTCGTGATAGCGGGTCATGAACGAGGCGACCAGATCGCGCTGCGCCTCGATCGGCAGGCCGGTCGCCGCGATGACCCGCCGCCAGAGCAGATCGACGCCGCCGCCCACAAAACCGCGCACCTGATCCAGCGTCAGCAGCCGCGCTCCATTCAGGCGCAGCACGGCGTTCACGCTGGCATGGATATCCGGGGCGCTGTCGATCAGCGTGCCATCCAGATCGAAGACCACAGGGCAGGGGGCAAAGCAGACGTTCATTCATACCTTCCATACAATCATGCAGTTCAACGGGGTCGCGGCCACGCGGACCCTGCCCGGTTTTGGCGTTCGGCGCCATGGTCTGCACGGATTCGTGTCGCATGGCCAAAATCTCGCGCAGCGAAGCGGGATTTTCGCCGCATGTAAAGATGGCCGCACCAGCCCGGCAAGCCAGACGGCGCATAAGCTGATGATCGCGGTCAGACAGATAAACCGGCCCGGACTTGTTTTCAGTCGCGCAGGATCATGCCAGACATGTCTTGTCATAGCGTTAACGGCGATGGCTGATGGCAACCGCTCCAGTCAGCGGGTATTCTGCATCAGCAACTTATATTACATAATACTGATTATCACGACTTTGCATGTCATTCAGACGGGCGGATGATCAAGGCGCCCGGATCGCACCCTCCCGGATTTTTTGCCTGCGTCATCATGCGCTGTGCTGTCATGGGTCCCGGCCCGACCTTGCAGCGCCTGCAGCCATGACCTAAATCTGAGACAACAGCGAAAGGACGCGCCATGGCGATCGAAGCCCATGAAATCGAAGCAATGATCCGTGCCGCATTTCCGAATGCCCAGGTCACGATCACCGATCTGGCCGGTGACGGCAATCATTACGCCGCCGAGGTGATCGATGAAAGCTTCCGTGGCCAGAACCGGGTGCAGCAGCAACGGGCGGTCTATGCGGCATTGCAAGGCAGCATGGACGGCCCTTCGGGTGCGTTGCACGCGCTGGCGCTGACCACCAAGGCGCCCGACTGAGTTCATCCAATACGGCGACCGGAGCGCCCGGCCCGCCACAGCAAGGAATATCGAAATGACCGATACGCGCCAGCAAATCCAGGAACTGATCGACGGCAATGACGTCGTGCTGTTCATGAAAGGCAGCAAGGAAATGCCGCAATGCGGGTTCTCCAGCCGCGTTGCCGGGGTCCTCAACTACATGAATGTCCCCTATCGCGACGTGAATGTCCTTGCCGATGCAGAAGTTCGTCAGGGAATCAAGGATTTCTCGGATTGGCCAACGATTCCACAGCTTTACGTCAAGGGCGAGTTCGTCGGCGGCTGCGACATCGTTACCGAAATGACCCTTTCGGGTGAGCTGGACCAGCTCTTCGACAAGGCCGGTGTCACCTACGACAAGGATGCCGCCGAAAAGATCCGTCAGGCAAATGCCTGAACGACACTTCGCGTGCCCGGAAAAAAAGCCCCGCAACCGCGGGGCTTTTCTTTTGAGATCAATCGACAGGGGTGCAGATTGAAGGCATTTTCAAGCAGCGCTTAATCCCGCTGGCGCCATTTGCGAAAGCGCGAGGCAAGCGTCAGCCCGACCGCAAAGGCGCCGACCAGCGGCGCCACGCCGCCCAGCCTGCCTGCCGTATCCGGCGCAGAATCTGGCGCAGCATCCGGCATTCCCTCCGGGTCGGCCTTTGACTTCTGGTCCATCGCCTCGCTAGCCTTGCGCGCCATCCGATAGGCCCCGGCCTCGACGCGGTCGGCATAGCGGTCGGCCTGATAGGTGACCTCATCAGCAACCGACTGGGCCTTCTGCCCGGCCAGCCCCATGATCCGCGTGACCTTCTGCGAGGCGCGGTTCAGCGAGGCATTGGTCGCATCCGTCACCTTGGCGATGGCGGCATCGGCCATCAAGTTCATCTGCTCGCCGACCTCGGTTTTCAGTTCCTCGGTCGTCGGCGTGGGATGGCGCTCCTTGCCGGCAGTCATCAGAAT
>JAGPGI010000368.1 GCA_018056045.1 Paracoccus sp. (in: a-proteobacteria) | reverse complement strand
CGCGCCCAATCGGGCATTACCGAGCTGGACCGCGTGCTGGGCGGCGGGCTGGTGCCCGGCTCGGCGATCCTTGTCGGCGGCGATCCCGGCATCGGCAAATCGACGCTGCTCTTGCAGGGCGCCGCCGCATTCGCCCGCGCCGGGCGCGAGGCCGTCTATATCTCGGGCGAGGAAGCCAGCGCCCAGGTCCGCATGCGCGCCCAGCGTCTCGGTCTTGGCGATGCGCCGGTGCGGCTGGGCGCGGAAACCGCGTTGCGCGACATCCTGACCACGCTCGACGCCGAACGCCCCGATGTCGCCATCATCGATTCGATCCAGACGCTGTGGTCCGACCAGATCGAGGCCGCGCCCGGCTCGGTCGCACAGGTCCGCGCCAGCGCGCATGAGCTGGTGACCTTTGCCAAGCGCCGTGGCACCGCCATCATCCTTGTCGGCCATGTCACCAAAGAGGGCCAGATCGCCGGCCCCCGCGTCGTCGAACACATGGTCGATACCGTTCTTTATTTCGAGGGCGAGCGCGGCCACCAGTTCCGCATCCTGCGCGCCCACAAGAACCGCTTCGGGCCGGCCGACGAGATCGGCGTCTTCGAGATGACCGGCGGCGGCCTGTCCGAGGTCACCAACCCCTCGGCGCTGTTTCTGTCGGAACGCGGCCAGCCGCATGCGGGCTCGGCGGTCTTTGCCGGGATCGAGGGCACCCGCCCGGTGCTGACCGAGGTGCAGGCGCTGGTCGCACCCTCGACATTGGCAAGTCCCCGCCGAACCGTGGTCGGCCTCGATTCGGGACGGGTCTCGACCATCCTTGCCGTGCTTGAGGCGCGCTGCGCCGTTCCCTTCGCCGGTCTGGACGTTTTTCTCAATGTTGCCGGGGGGATGCGGGTCCATGAGCCGGCAGCGGATCTCGCCATTGCCGCAGCCCTGCTCAGTGCGCGCGAGGATGTCGCGCTGCCCGCCGATACTGTCCTTTTCGGCGAGATCAGCCTCTCTGGCGCACTCCGTCCGGTCTCTCAGGCCGAAAACAGGTTGAAAGAAGCGACGAAACTTGGTTTTTCACGTGCGATCCTGCCTGCGGCCACCAAGGTCGAGGGCGTGTCCGGGATGCGGATCGACCGCATATCGGATCTGACAAGCTTCGTGGGCGAGACATTCGGGGCCGGATGAGGCTGCGGGTGCACTGGCCGCAAAACGCGGAAAAACCCCGCGAAAGGGCGTGAACATGGACGGTTTTACCATTATCGACGGCATCGTTGCCGCCGTGATCATCCTCTCGGCGATCCTCGCCTATGCGCGGGGATTCGTGCGCGAATCCCTGGCGATCATGGGATGGATCGGCGCGGCGGTGCTGGCCTTCATCTTTGCGCCGACGGTGCGGCCGATGGTGGCGCAGATCCCCGGCCTCAACAAATTCCTGGCCGACAGCTGCGAGTTGGGCACCATCGCCGGCTTTGCGGCGGTCTTCGCGCTGGCGCTGGTGCTGTTTTCGATCATCACGCCGCTGTTTTCCTCGGTCGTGCAGCGCTCGGCCCTGGGGGGCGTCGATCAGGGCATGGGTTTTCTGTTCGGGGTCGCGCGCGGCATCCTTCTGGTTGCGGTGGCCTTCATCGTCTATGACCGGGTGATGGCCACGCAGCCGGTGGCGATGGTCGATAATTCCCGCTCGGCCCAGGTGTTCGAGCGGATGCGCGGCCAGATGGATCAGCAGATTCCGCAGGATGCGCCGGGTTGGGTGGTCAGCCGCTATGAGCAACTGGTGCGCAGCTGCGCCCCGACTGGTGCGCCCGTCGACGCCGGAACCGCCACCCCGGCACCTGCCCCGGCAGCCACGAACTAAGACTTATGATGGATTCGTGACAGAAAAATGCGCCCTGCCATGGCGGCGGGGCGTGACTTCATGGGTCGGACACCCTAGATTAACGCCGAACCAGAAAATTCTGCCCAAGCCCCAGAACCCCAAGAGTCGGTGATGATGCAGCCATTCCTTGCCCATCCCTTCGATTCCGACCGCCTGCATGAAGAATGCGGCGTCTTCGGCGTAATCGGAGTCACGGATGCCGCCAATTTCGTCGCCCTTGGGCTGCATGCCTTGCAGCATCGCGGGCAAGAGGCTGGCGGCATCGTCGCCCATGATGCCGAGCAGGGCTTCAACAGCGCCCATCGCTTTGGCTATGTGCGCGACAACTTCACCAAGCAAAGCCTGATGGAGACGCTGCCCGGCTCGCTGGCCATCGGCCATGTGCGCTATTCGACCGCAGGCACCAAGGCCGCGACCGCGATCCGCGACGTGCAGCCCTTTTTCGGCGAATTCGCCATGGGCGGCTGCGCCATTGCCCATAACGGCAATATCACCAATGCCATGGCGCTGCGCCGCGAGCTGATCGAGCGCGGCTCGATCTTTCAGTCCAGCTCGGACAGCGAATGCATCATCCACCTGATGGCGCGCTCGATCCAGCGCAATATCCCCGAACGGATGAAGGACGCGTTGCGCCGCGTCGAGGGCGCGTTTTCGGTCATCGCCATGACCCGCACCAAGCTCATTGGCGTGCGCGACCCTCTGGGCGTGCGGCCGCTGGTTCTGGGCAAGATTGGCGATGACGGCTTCGTGCTGGCATCCGAGACCTGCGCGCTCGACATCATCGGCGCCGAGTTCATCCGCGAAATCGAGCCGGGCGAGATGGTCGTCATCTCCAAGGGCGAGGTCGAAAGCTCGCGTCCCTTCGGCCCGTCCAAGGGCCGGTTCTGCATCTTTGAGCATGTCTATTTCTCGCGCCCCGATTCCATCATCGGCGGCCGCTCGGTCTATGAGACCCGCCGCCAGATCGGCGTCGAGCTGGCGCGCGAGGCCCCGGTCGAGGCGGATCTGGTCTGCCCGGTCCCCGACAGCGGCACGCCCGCGGCGATCGGCTATGCGCATGAAAGCGGCATCCCATACGGCATGGGCATCATCCGCAACCAGTATATGGGCCGCACCTTCATCGAGCCGACCGAACAGATCCGCAACATGGGCGTCCGGCTGAAGCTGAACGTGAACCGGGCGCTGGTCGCCGGCAAGCGCGTGGTGCTGGTTGACGATTCGGTGGTGCGCGGCACCACGTCGCGCAAGATCAAGGACATGATCCTGGACGCGGGCGCCGCCGAGGTGCATTTCCGCATCGCCTCGCCGCCGACCGCATGGCCGTGTTTCTATGGCGTCGACACGCCAGACCGCGACAAGCTTCTGGCCGCGCAGATGTCCGAGGAGGAGATGCGCGAATGGATCGGCGTCAACAGTCTGGCCTTCGTGTCGCTGGACGGGCTTTACCGTGCGGCGGGCGAGGCCCGGGGCCGCGACAAGTCCTGCCCGCAATATTGCGACGCCTGTTTCTCGGGCGAGTATCCGGTGGCACCCTTCGACCAGCTTGAGCGCGGTTTTCGGATGAAATCGGATATCGAGCC
>JAGPGI010000047.1 GCA_018056045.1 Paracoccus sp. (in: a-proteobacteria) | reverse complement strand
GCGCCGGTCCAGTGCCGCGATCAGCTTGCCCAGCCAGACCACCGGATGCGAGATGCGGCGATAAAGCCTGTCGGGCCAGCCGATCAGCGCGTCCAGCGCCAGCGCCAGCAGCGCCACGGTCAGCGTCTCCTGCGACATGATCATGGCGCGACCCGGTTGACGGCCTCGACCGCCCAGCCACCGGGGGTGCGGGTCAGGATGGTCAGGGACAGTGGCGCGATGGAAAAGGACAGTGCGGCGGGGCCGATCACCATGGCAAGTGCTGCCCGCGCGGTGCCGGCATGGGCGATGATTGCGGTGGTGCCCTGCGCTTTGGTCAGCAGCGGCCGCACCCGCGCGGCCATGTCCAGAAAGCTTTCGCCTCCGGGCGGGCGATGGGCGGCCAGTTCCGCGACGGGCAGGGGGCCAAGGTCGGGGATCACGGTGCCCGGTTCCTCCCACTGGCCGAAATCCTGTTCCCACAGGGCGGGGTGATATTCGGGGGAAATCCCCAGCGCCGCGCAGGTCTGGCGGCAGCGCAGCGCCGGGCTTGCCCAGACCGCCCCGGCCCCCCGCAAGGCCCGCGCCGCCCAGTCCAGCGCTGCGCGGTCGCTGCAATCGGCATCCACGTCGCGCCGCCCGGCAAGGCCGGGTCGCGCCAGCGGCGCGTGGCGCAGGATCAGCAGGCGCGAGGGCGTGTCGGTCGGGGGCATGGGCGGGTCCTGAGCGCGGTCGGGCATGGATGGCCCGCAGGCCCGGGCTTGTCAACGAAACCGCCCCTGTCCGGCGCGAAGGCCCAAGCGGCTTGCCCGACTCGGGGGTCTGGGCAAGGATGCGGGGAAGGGCGGGACGGCGCTGCGCCGAGGGCTTGACGCAGCACCCGGAATTCGGGCATAAGCGCATTAAATGAACACTTGTTCAATAACCGGAGGAGCGTGGCGATGTTTACCGCGGGGATGGAATTCGATCTGGGCGAGGATGTGAACGCGCTGCGCGACATGGTGCATCGCTGGGCCCAGGAACGCGTCAAGCCGCTGGCCGCGCAGACCGACCGCGACAATGCCTTTCCCAACGAGCTGTGGCCCGAGATGGGCGAGATGGGACTTTTGGGGATCACCGTTTCCGAAGAGTTCGGGGGCAGCGGCATGGGCTATCTCGCGCATACCATCGCGGTCGAGGAAATCGCCCGCGCCAGCGCCTCGATCAGCCTGTCCTATGGCGCGCATTCGAACCTGTGCGTGAACCAGATCAAGCTGAACGGCACCGCCGAGCAGAAGGCGAAATACCTGCCGGGTCTTTGCGCCGGGACTGCGGTCGGCGCGCTGGCCATGTCCGAAGAGGGCGCGGGCAGCGATGTGGTCAGCATGAAGCTGCGGGCCGAGAAACGGAACGACCGCTATATCCTGAACGGCAACAAATACTGGATCACCAACGCCCCCGACGCGCAGACGCTGGTCGTCTATGCCAAGACCGATCCCGAGGCCGGCAGCAAGGGCATTACCGCCTTTATCGTCGAGCGCGGGACCAAGGGGTTCTCGACCTCACCGCATTTCGACAAGCTGGGGATGCGCGGCTCGAATACCGGCGAGCTGATCTTTGAAAACTGCGAAATCCCGTTCGAGAACGTGCTGGGCGCTGAGGGCAAGGGCGTGCGCGTGCTGATGTCGGGGCTGGATTACGAACGGCTGGTCCTGTCGGGCATCGGCACCGGCATCATGGCCGCCTGTCTGGACGAGGTGATGCCCTATGTCCGCGACCGCAAGCAGTTCGGTCAGGCGATCGGGTCCTTCCAGCTGATGCAGGGCAAGATCGCCGACATGTATGTCGCGCTGAACACCGCCCGCGCCTATGTCTACGAGGTCGCCAAAGCCTGCGACGCGGGCAAGGTCACGCGGCAGGATGCGGCGGGCGCGGTGCTTTACGCCTCGGAACAGGCGATGGTGCAGGCGCATCAGGCGGTGCAGGCGCTGGGTGGCGCGGGCTTTTTGAACGACTCGGTTGTCAGCCGGCTGTTCCGCGATGCCAAGCTGATGGAGATCGGCGCCGGCACCAGCGAGATCCGCCGCATGCTGATCGGCCGCCAGTTGATGGATCTGGCCTGATGCGGGCGCTGGCCGCTCTGCCTTCGCTGGCGGCCCGGGTTTTTGCGGCCCCCCTGTTTGCGGCCCCCCTGTTTGCCGCCCCCGTGCTTGCGGCCATTGAGCTGGCGTCTCCTGCGCTGGCACAGGAAGCCCTGCCCGGCGATGCGGCGGGCCTTGCCGCCTGCATGGCCGCGCCGGGCGAGGATACCGCGCGCGCCTCATGCGCCGAAAAACTGACCGATGCCTGTCTGGCCAGCCCCGAGGGCATGACCAGCGACGGCATGACCGCCTGTCTGGCCGCCGAAGCCGCCGCCTGGAACAAGCTGATGAGCGACCGCTATGACGCGCTGCTGGTGCAGGCCGAGGCGTTTGACCGCGAACTTGATGCCGACAGCCCCTATGCGCCCTCGGCGCCCGCGCTGCGGCAGATGCAGCTTGCCTGGATCGAATATCGCGATGCGAGCTGCGGCTATGCAGCCACCCCCTATGCCGGCGGCAGCATGGCTGAGGTGGCCCATGAGGAATGCCTGCGCGACCTGATCGCCACTCAGGCGCAGCGTCTCGGCGCTCTGGGCCGGAGGGGCGAGAAATGATCCCGGCCCCCGCCTTTGCCATCGCCAGCCCTGCCAATGACAAAGGGCGCCCCTTGGGGCGCCCCGGTTCCGGCTGTGGTGGCAGGCCGGAATGGCGGCTCCCGGGACCTCGGGCCCCGGGGGCGCGAGGCTTAGAACTTCATCACATAGCTGACGCCGACGACGACCGGGTCGATCTCGACCTCGCCGATATTCTCGCCGTTCAGCTCGACATCGGCATCGATGTCGATCCAGCGCAGATCGGCGCGGATCGCGGCTTTCTCGGAAATCCAGTAGTCGCCGCCGAGATGCGCGGCCAGACCCCAGCTGTTCTTGACCCGCAGATCGCTGCCGGCCAGCGGGCCGCGCGCATCGGCGTCATAAAAGCCGGTGAAGTTCACACCCAGACCGACGAAGGGCTTGAACTGCGGCGTGGCGTCGAAATGGTATTGCAGCGAGACGACCGGCGGCAATTGCTTGACCTTGCCGATCTCGACCCCGTTCGATTCGATCGAGTGGCTGAAGGGCAGGGCGGCCAGCACCTCGATGCCCAGATTGTCGCGGACGAAATACTCGAAGGTGATCGTCGGACGGGTGCTGTCGTCGATATCCGTCGGCACCGTGCCGCCGGCAAGATCGCCATTGTCAGATTTCGGATTCACGTTCGCGAGGCCCAGGCCCAGCGTCCATTCGCCTTGCGACTGTGCGAAAACCGGCGTGGCACAGGCCAGCCCCGTGAGCAGCGCCGTTGCGATCAGAATATGGCGTTTCATGGCATTCCCCTTGACTTGCTAACTGCGGGGACCAGACGTCCTTTCGGGTTTTGTCACTTTGATCTGGGTCAACCCCGGTCGGGGTCGGCACTGCCTGCGTCAGTTTGGCGCAGGTCGGGGCAGGACCCGACACGGAGAGGGGCCCTTCGGGGCGAAAATGCAGGCCGGGTCGCGGACCAGCCGCGAATATCGGAACGGCGAAAGGACTGGACATGAAACTGACTTCTGCGGCGCTGCCCTCATCGGACGCTTTCCGGGCCAATCGTGCCGCGCATCTTCAGATGCTCGCCACCGCGCGCGAGGCGGCGCTGGCCGCCGCCGCCGGAGGTGGCGCCAAGGCGATGGAGCGGCACACCTCGCGCGGCAAGATGCCGCCGCGTGAGCGGGTTGCGAACCTTCTTGATCCGGGCAGCCCGTTTCTGGAAATCGGCGCGACGGCGGCCTATGGCATGTATGACGATGCGGCGCCCGGCGCCGGCGTCATCGCCGGGATCGGTCGCGTCCACGGGCTCGACGTGATGGTCGTTGCCAATGACGCGACGGTCAAGGGCGGCACCTATTACCCGATGACGGTGAAAAAGCACCTGCGCGCGCAGGAAATCGCCCAGGAATGCGACCTGCCCTGCATCTATCTGGTCGATAGCGGCGGCGCGAACCTGCCCAATCAGGACGAGGTCTTTCCCGACCGCGACCATTTCGGCCGCATCTTCTACAATCAGGCGCAGATGTCGGCGCGCGGCATCCCGCAGATCGCCGTGGTCATGGGGTCCTGCACGGCCGGTGGCGCCTATGTGCCGGCCATGTCGGATGTGACCATCATCGTGCGCAATCAGGGCACGATCTTTCTGGCCGGCCCGCCGCTGGTCAAGGCCGCGACCGGCGAGGTGGTCAGCGCCGAGGATCTGGGCGGCGGCGACGTCCATACGCGCCTGTCCGGTGTGGCCGACTACCTGGCCGAGGACGACGCCCACGCCCTTGCCCTTGCCCGCCGGGCGGTCGCGGGCCTGAACCGCCGCCCGCCGCAAACCGTGGTCTGGCAATCGCCCGAGGCCCCCGCCTATGACCCCGAGGAGATCCTCGGCGTCGTCCCCGCCGATCTGCGCACCCCCTATGACATCCGCGAGGTCATCGCCCGCACCGTCGACGGCTCGCGCTTTGATGAGTTCAAGGCGCGCTTTGGTGAAACGCTGGTCACCGGCTTTGCCCATGTCGAGGGCTGTCCCGTCGGCATCGTCGCCAACAACGGCGTGATCTTTTCCGAGGCGGCGCAAAAGGGCGCGCATTTCATCGAACTTTGCTCGCAGCGCAATATCCCGCTGGTATTCCTGCAGAACGTCACCGGCTTCATGGTCGGGCGCAAATACGAAAACGAAGGCATCGCGCGCCACGGCGCCAAGATGGTGACGGCGGTGGCGACGACCAATGTGCCGAAAATCACCATGCTGGTCGGCGGCAGCTTCGGCGCCGGCAATTACGGCATGTCTGGCCGCGCCTATGGCCCGCGCTTCCTGTGGACATGGCCAAATTCCCGCATCTCGGTCATGGGGGGCGAGCAGGCGGCGGGGGTTCTGGCCACCGTCCGCCGCGACGGGATCGAACGCGCAGGCGGCACATGGTCGCCCGAGGACGAGGCCGAGTTCAAGCGCCCCACCATCGAGATGTTCGAGCGGCAAAGCCACCCGCTTTACGCCTCGGCCCGGCTTTGGGATGACGGCATCATCGACCCGCGCAAGACCCGTGACGTGCTGTCGCTTTCGTTGCGCGCCAGTCTGAACGCGCCGATTGAGCCGACGCGCTTTGGCGTCTTCCGGATGTGAGGTTGGCGATGACAGGTGCCTCCGGCGGGGATATTTCGGCATGGAAGATGGAGCAGGTGGGCTTCAAATTCGGCGATTCGCGCGAGTTGTGCGACGAGCTGCTGGCTTTGGTGCGTTCGGGTGCCAAGACCGCAACCTGCGGCGCCCTGCGTGATTTCGAAGCGGGCGAGCCGATGCCTCAGGTCGGGCGGCGTGATCTGGCGCTGGACTGGGACGGTAAGCCCGTGCTCATGATCGAGACGATCGAGGTCACCATCCGGCGTTTCCGCGACGTGCCCGAAGATTTTGCGCTCGCGGAGGGAGAGGGCTCGCTCGAGGACTGGAAACAGGGCCATATTGCCTTTTTCAGCCGCAATGGCGGATTTGATCCGGACATGCAGTTGGTCTGCGAACGCTTCCGTCTGGTCGAGGTGCTCGCATGACCGGACCAGCCACTATACGCATCTGGCAGGGCGACATCACCACGCTATCCGTGGATGCCATCGTGAATGCGGCCAATTCGTCGCTTCTGGGTGGTGGCGGCGTCGATGGCGCGATCCACCGCGCTGCCGGCCCCGGCCTTCTGGACGAATGCCGCAAGATCGGCGGCTGCCCGACCGGAGAAGCGCGCCTGACCGCAGGCCATGACCTGCAGGCCCGCCACGTCATCCACACCGTCGGTCCGGTCTGGCAAGGCGGCGCTCGGGGCGAGGACGAGCTTCTTGCCTCGGCCTATCGCAACTCGCTGTCCCTCGCCCGCGCGCATGGCCTCGTCTCGATTGCCTTTCCGGCGATCTCGACCGGTATCTACGGCTTTCCGGCCGACCGCGCCGCCCGTATCGCCATCCGGACCATCCGCGAGCATGGCCTCGGCCTTGATGTGACCCTCGTCGCCTTTGATGAGCGGGCCGCCCGTATCCTGACCGGGGCGCTCGCATGAAATCTTCCATGTCCAAATATCCCGCGGGGGTCCGGGGGCGCGAAGCCCCCGCCTGCCGCCAGCGAAAGGGACCGCCATGTTTCAGAAAATCCTGATTGCCAATCGCGGCGAGATTGCCTGTCGCGTCATCGACACCGCCCGCAAGCTGGGGGTGCGCACGGTTGCGGTCTATTCCGATGCCGACCGGGGCGCGCGCCATGTCGCCATGGCCGATGAGGCGGTCCATATCGGCGGCCCGGCGCCCCGCGACAGCTATCTGCGCGGCGAGGCGATCATTCAGGCGGCGCTCGATTCCGGGGCGCAGGCGATCCATCCGGGCTATGGCTTCCTGTCCGAGAACCCCGATTTCGTCGATGCGGTCACCAATGCCGGATTGGTCTTCATCGGCCCCTCTGCGGCGGCAATCCGCAAGATGGGCCTCAAGGACGCCGCGAAATCGCTGATGGAAGAGGCCGGCGTTCCTGTCGTTCCCGGCTATCACGGCGCCGATCAGGACCCGGACCACCTTGCCGCCCAGGCCGGGCAGATCGGCTACCCGGTGCTGATCAAGGCCGTCGCTGGCGGCGGCGGCAAGGGCATGCGGCTGGTCGAGCGCGCTGCTGACTTCGCCGACGCGCTGCAATCCGCGCAGGGCGAGGCCGCAACGGCCTTCGGCAATCCCGCCGTCCTGATCGAGAAATACATCCAGCAACCCCGCCATATCGAGGTGCAGGTCTTTGGCGATGGCCTTTGCGCCGTGCATCTGTTCGAACGCGACTGCTCGCTGCAGCGCCGCCACCAGAAGGTGATCGAGGAAGCCCCGGCCCCCGGCATGACCCCCGAGATGCGCGCCGCCATGGGCGCCGCCGCCGTCCGCGCCGCCGAGGCGATCAGCTATTCGGGCGCGGGCACCATCGAATTCATCGTCGATGGCTCGGACGGTCTGCGCCCCGACGGCTTCTGGTTCATGGAGATGAACACCCGGCTTCAGGTCGAGCATCCCGTCACCGAACTCATCACCGGCGTCGATCTGGTCGAATGGCAGCTTCGCGTCGCCAGCGGCGAGCCCTTGCCCGCCCGGCAGGAGGACCTGAGCATCAACGGCCATGCCTTCGAGGCGCGGCTTTACGCCGAGGACGTGCCCGCAGGTTTCCTGCCCGCGACCGGCACGCTGGCGCATCTGAAATTCCCCGCCCATGCCCGGATTGAAACCGGCGTCCGGCCCGGCGACACGATCAGCCCGTGGTATGACCCGATGATCGCCAAGATCGTCACCCATGGCGCCACCCGCGCCATCGCCCTGCGCGAGCTTGAGGCGGCGCTGGTCGATACCGAGGTCGCGGGTTCGGTCACCAATGTCGATTTCCTGATCGCGCTGACCCGGCATGAGGGCTTTGGCCGGGGCGAGGTCGATACCGGTCTGATCGGGCGCGAACTGGAGGCGCTGGTCCGGGCCGCAGAGCCGGATCCCCGCGCCAAGGCGCTGGCGGTGCTGGGCCTTGCCGGTCTGGACGATCCCTTGGTCCGGGGCGGCGTCACGCTGTGGCAGCCCCTGCGCCGCACCATCGCCTGGGAAGGTGGCGAGGCCGTGCTTGAGGTGCTGGGTCCCGGCACCGCGCGGGTGACGCTGGACGGTGCGACCCACGAGATCGGCTATGAGGGCCGGCGCTGGTGGGTCGATGGCAGTCCGCGCCGTTCGCGCATCGTCAACCATGCCGCGGGGACCAGCGTCTTTGGCGGTCGCTCGCTGACGCTGGTGCCGCAGGACCCGCTGGCGCGCGGCGGGGACGAGATCGGCGGCGGGTTGACGCTGTCGCCGATGCCGGGACTGGTCAAGGCGGTGTTCGTCTCTGCGGGGCAGGATGTCGCGGCCGGCGACCGGCTGGCAATCCTCGAGGCGATGAAGATGGAGCACACCCTGACCGCTGCCCGCGACGGGCGCGTGGCCGAGGTGCTGGCGCTGGCCGGCGATCAGGTCGAGGCCGGCGCGCCGCTGATCCGGCTGGAGGAAGAAGAGGCGCTGGCCTAGGCGCCCCGGGCGGGCGGGATAGGCAGGGCGCGCTTTGGCGACTGACAGGAGGAGAAGGATGGCTGAGCTGACCCTTTGGCATGTGCCGCAGTCGCGCTCGATGCGGGCGCTGTGGCTCCTTCACGAGATCGGCGCAGATTTCCGTGTCGAGACGCTGGATTTCTTCGACGGCACCATGCGCCAGCCACCCTATGCCGCGATCACGCCGGTCGGCCGCGTGCCCGCGCTGCAGGACGGGGCGGTCACGCTGCACGAATCCGGGGCCATCACCGAATGGCTGTGCGAAACCCGCGCGCCGCATCTGACCCGCGCGCCGGGAACCTCCCAGCGAGCCGCCTGGCTTGACTGGCTGCATTTCGGCGAGACGCTGGGCCAGCATCTGGCCAATCTCAGCCAGCATCATATCGTGCTGCGCGAGGACTGGCAGCGTTCGGCCACGGTGATGAAGCTTGAGGCCGCGCGGCTGTCGCGGGCCTTGCGGCTGGTCGAGCAGGGGCTGACGGATGGCCGCGACTGGCTTCTGGGCGAGTTTTCGGGCGTCGACTGTCAGGTTGGCTGGGCGGTCTGGGTCGCGGCGCTGTTCGTGCGCCTTGACGCGCGGCCGCTGCTCTCGGCCTATCGCGACCGCTGTGCCGCACGTCCCGCCTTTCGCCGCAGTCTGCCCGGACCGGGCGATAAGCTGATCTACGACCAAGAATTCTACGAGGTTCCCGATGCAACGCGCTGAAATCTTTGAGATGGGTCCGCGCGACGGGCTGCAGAACGAAAAGCGGCTGATCCCGGCGGCGGAAAAGATCGCGCTGGTCGATCTGCTGTCGCGGGCCGGGTTCCGCCGAATCGAGGTGACAAGCTTTGTCTCGCCCAAATGGGTGCCGCAGATGGCCGACGCCGCCGAGGTGATGGCCGGCATCACCCGCGCCCCCGGCATCAGCTACGCGGTCCTGACCCCGAACATGAAGGGCTATGAGGGCGCGCGCGCGGCCCGTGCGAATGAGGTGGCGATCTTCGCCTCGGCCTCCGAGGGGTTCTCCAGGGCCAATCTGAACGCGACGATTGCCGAAAGCCTCGGACGCTTTGCCCCGGTCGCGCAGGCAGCAAAGGCCGATGGCATTCGGGTCCGTGGCTATGTCAGCGTGGTGACCGACTGCCCCTATGACGGGCCGACGCCGCCCGCCAATGTCGCCCGCGTGGCCGCGGCGCTGCGCGACATGGGCTGCTATGAGATCAGTCTGGGCGACACGATCGGGCAGGGACGCCCCGAGACCGTAGACGCCATGCTGAGTGCCGTCCTGCAGGAATTGCCGCCCGAAAAGCTGGCCGGGCATTTCCACGACACGGCGGGTCGCGCCCTGCAGAATATCGACGCGAGCCTTGCCCGGGGCCTGCGGGTCTTTGACGCCGCGGTCGGCGGCTTGGGGGGCTGTCCCTATGCGCCGGGGGCCAAGGGCAATGTCGCGACCGAGGCCGTCGCCCGGCATCTGGCATTTCTGGGCTATGAGACCGGGCTCGACATGGCGGTGATCGGTGAGGCGGCGGATATGGCGCGCGCCATGCGGGGGCCGGCATGAGCGCCCGGACGCTGCTCATGGCCGTGCTGCTGGCTGGCTGCACCGCGCAGGCTCCGGTGTCGCCGCCTGCGGGGGACGCGGCGGGAATCCGTGCGCAGCAGGCGCAATTCCGCGCTGAACGTCCGACGCTGCGCAGGGTGGGCTATCGCAATTGCGACGGCTATTCGATGGAGCTGCTGGTGCCCCGTCAGGTCGCCCGCGATCCGCGCGGGCAAGGCATATGGTGGCAAATCACCCCTTATCTGCCGGAGCGCGCCGGCAGCTATCAGGTCAGCCTGCCCGAAAATTACGACATGCCCGGATGGCGCACCCAGCGACGCAGCGGCAATGGCTGGCAGACACTGGAACGCCAGCCCGCCGCCGATCGGCGCGACGCGCCGCGACGGGCGGTGTTTTCGGCCGCCGATCTGGGCCCGTCGCTGCCGGTCCGGCTGGACCTCGCCGCAGCCATCGGTGCGCCGGGTGGGCCGCTTTCACCCGGCAGCTATCGGGTGCAGGCAGCGGATTTCATCGTCGAGACGGATTCCGGCGGGCGCTGCGCGATGCGGCCCTTCTGGGTCTTTGACATTCAGTGATTGGGGCAGCGATTGGCGCAATGATGACGGGAACCACATCCATGTTTGAAACCATCCGCATCGAGACAGACCCGCGCGGCGCCGCCCATCTGTGGCTGGCGCGCGAGGACAAGCATAACGCGCTGTCGGCGCAGATGATCCGCGAACTGACGCAGGCGGCGGCGCAGCTTGGCGCTGATCCGGCCGTGCGCGTCGTCGTGCTGGCGGCGATGGGCAAGAGCTTTTGCGCCGGTGGCGATCTGGGCTGGATGCAGGAGCAGATGCGCGCTGACGCCGCCACCCGCCGCGCCGGGGCGCGGGAACTGGCGATGATGCTGAATGCGCTGAACACGCTGCCCAAGCCGCTGATCGGCCGGGTGCAGGGCAATGCCTTTGGCGGCGGGGTCGGGATGATTTCGGTCTGCGACGTGGCGGTTTCGGTGCCCGAGGCGCGTTTCGGCCTGACCGAGACGAAGCTGGGCCTGATCCCCGCCACCATCGGCCCCTATGTGCTGGCCCGCATGGGTGAGGACAAGGCGCGGCGGGTCTTCATGTCGGCGCGGCTGTTTGGCGCCGATGAGGCGATGCGGCTGAACCTGATCGCCGGCCTTGCCGATGCGGAGGCGTTGGACGCCGCCATCGAGGCCGAGGTCGCGCCCTATCTGAACTGCGCCCCCGGTGCGGTCGCCGCCGCCAAGGCGCTGGCCCGCCGTCTTGGCCCGCCCATCGGCCCGGCCGAGATCGAGGCCAGCATCGACGCGCTGGTCGCCGTCTGGGAGGGCGACGAGGCCCCCGAGGGCATCACCGCCTTTTTTGACAAGCGCAAGCCGCGCTGGCAGGCGTGATGCGACATTTGCGCGCAGCGCATGGCCGGTCTGCCTTCAGGACCGGATGACGGCGGGCAGGAAGTTCTGTTATCGCAAACAAAACTTCCCGTCCTTTGCCAGCCCGTCCGAAAGGTGCCGCCATGTCGCCGCAGCCCAATATGAAACTTGCGATTCTTGCTCTGGGCCTTGGTGCATTCGCCATTGGCACCTCGGAATTCGCAGCCATGGGGCTTTTGCCCTGGTATGCCTCGG
>JAGPGI010000367.1 GCA_018056045.1 Paracoccus sp. (in: a-proteobacteria) | reverse complement strand
GTTTCATTGTCATACCAGGCCTCGGTCATCCCCAGCGTCAGGATGACGCAATCCGCGACCGGCAGGGCCGTATAGACCTTGTCGATCATGCCGCGGATCTCGAGGATCTTGTCCTCGCCGACCGGCTCGCCCTTCGAAAGCAGCAGATCGACCGAGCCGCCCTCGACCTTGCTGGTCAGGCTGGGCATGGCCGTGGTGTCGCGCCCCGAGATCGCCCAGGCGATGCGCTGCGACATCGAGGCGGCGTTATATTCATTGAGAATGCTGTTCGGCGCGCCCTGAACCAGCTCGGGCCCCAGCGCGATGCGCATTGTCGGCAGGTCGAAATCGTCCAGATGCCGCTCGATCTCGCGCGCAAAGCATGAACCGATGGTAAAGACGGTCTCGCCCGGTTTCAGGGTAAAGCGCGGCAAGAGGTTCGGAAAGATCATGCCATCCACGACGCGCGGATCGTCGGCGCGCGGATAGGCTCGCGGCTTGCCGACCGGGACACGCCCCCAGTTGTTGATCGCACTGTCGAACACCGTCGCCGAGGGTTTCACATAGCTTGAGGACAGGGATTTCATCGCATGGCTCCGGCGTGAAGGGGTGGGGCGAAGGAACGGCAACGCGCCGATGCTGTCAATGCGCATTCTGGGGCGCTGTGTCATGGGGCGGAAACGGTCAGAACTGGATCCAGGTGCCGATTTTCAGCGCCGGCTCGCCCTCGCCCGCCAGCGGCATGATCACGCCCAGTTCGATCTTGGCCGGTCCGGCCAGATCGCGCACCACCGAGGTCGCAAGCTTGGCGGAAAAGCCCAGATCGTCGCGATCCTCCAGCCGCAACTGGTTGATCACCATGAGCGCGGGGCGGGCCTTCCAGCCCAGCGTCACCTCGGCCTTGATCGTGGTTTTTGGGGTCAGATAGACCTGCCGGCTGCTCCAGCGGCCATTGGCGTCGGGCGTGCGGTCAGGCTCGCCCTCTTCACTGCGGGCCAACTTGGCGCGGGCATCGACGGCCAGCCAGCCGCCGCCGGGCAGGCGGTTCAGCACCGGCACACTGTCGAGGCCCCTGCCCCAGGCGGCCCCGATCTGGACGAGGGGGATCAGCTTGCCCTCGCGCCGGATGACCCCGATTCCGCTGGAAAGGGTCAGCCGGTCCGGTCCCTCGCCCCCGTCCATCGCGCGTTGCGACCACAGCATGACGCTGCTTTCGCCGGCGGTGCTGTGGCCCAGTTCAAGGCCCAGCGTGTGGCGCGGGTTCAGCCCGTATTCGCTGTAAAGCCCGGTATAGCGGTTGCCGTCGCCATCCTGCTCGACCGAAAAGGACAGAAACACCTCGCCATCGCCGCGCGGCCACGGCCCGGCCACGACCCCGCCGGCCCAAAGGCTCAGCAGCAGCGTCAGAATGCAGGCGGCACGGCGGGGCACGGCAGTCCTTTGCTGGCGGAAGGTTCCGCCGCAAGACTAGCCCATCATGGTTAGCGAAAGGTTAACCGGCCCCGTTCATCGCCTCCATTGAAACGAAAACCGCCCCGGAGCGGCTCCGGGGCGGTTTCCAAGTCGTCAGGCGGGGCTGGGATCAGCCGCGCTCTTCGATGATGACGGCCAGATGCGGGATCTTGGCAACCATGCCGCGCACGGCCGGGGTATCTTCCAGCTCGCGGGTGCGGTTCATCTTGTTCAGGCCCAGACCTTTCAGCGTCTCGCGCTGGATGGCGGGGCGGCGGATCGGCGAGCCGATCTGCTTCACGACGATGGTTTTAGCCATTCTTGCCTCTCCTTACGCTTCGGCAGCGGCGTCAGCCGGCTTGTCGTTCGAGGGCAGGATCTCGGCCACTTTCTTGCCACGACGCTGGGCGACGTTGCGGGGCGAGGCTTCCTTTTTCAGGCCGTCGATGGTGGCGCGGATCATGTTGTAGGGGTTTTGCGACCCCTGCGACTTGGCCACGACGTCCTGAACGCCCAGCATTTCGAACACGGCGCGCATCGGACCACCGGCGATGATACCGGTCCCCGGAACGGCGGTGCGCATGATCACCTTACCGGCGCCATGACGGCCCTCGATGTCGTGATGCAGCGTGCGGCCATCGCGCAGCGGCACGCGGATCAGGCCGCGCTTGGCCTGCTCGGTCGCCTTGCGGATCGCCTCGGGCACTTCTTTCGCCTTGCCCTTGCCGAAGCCGACACGACCACGCTGGTCGCCGACAACCACCAGAGCGGCGAAGCCAAAGCGCTTGCCGCCCTTGACGGTTTTCGACACGCGGTTGATCGCGACCAGACGATCGGCGAATTCCGGGGTCTCTTCGCGCTCTTCGCGGCGGCGATCCCGGCGGTTTTCACGTTCTGCCATAAGGCATTCCTTTTACACTGGCGCGCGATCCGCGCCGTTGAATCCGATCCTGGTGGGGCAATCCCGAACAGGATTGCAGCCCCCGGATCATCGGGGTGGCGCGCCCGTTCTAAAGGGCGCCACCCGCAATCGTCAGAACTTCAGACCGCCTTCGCGGGCTGCGTCGGCCAGGGCCTTGATCTTGCCATGGAACAGGAAGCCGCCACGGTCGAAGATCACTGCCACGACGCCAGCCTTTTTCGCGCGCTCTGCAATCGCAGCGCCGATCTTGGCCGCAGCATCCACGTTGTTCTTGCCGACAACGCCCAGGTCTTTTTCCAGCGACGAGGCCGAGGCCAGAGTGACCCCTTTCACGTCGTCGATCACCTGAACGCTGATGTTCTTGGACGAACGGTGAACGGACAGACGCGGACGACCGTCCGTGATTGCCCGCAATTTGTTCCGCACGCGCAGGCGGCGCTTCAGGAACAGCTCTCTTTTGTTCAGTGCCATTTTTGCGCCCCTTACTTCTTCTTGCCTTCCTTGCGGAAGACGACCTCACCCTTGTAGCGGATGCCCTTGCCCTTGTAGGGCTCGGGGCGGCGCCACTCACGGATGTTCGCGGCGACCTGGCCGACCAGCTGCTGGTCAATGCCTTCCACCGAGATTTCGGTCTGCTTCGGCGAGGAAATCGTCACGCCTTCCGGCGCGATGAAGTTCACGTCATGCGAATAGCCCAGAGCCAGTTTCAGGTCCTTGCCCTGCATCGTGGCGCGGTAGCCCACGCCCTGGATCTCAAGCTCTTTCTTGAAGCCGGTGCTGACGCCGGTCACAAGGTTCGCCACCATCGAGCGGGACATGCCCCACTGCTGGCGCGCACGCTTGGACATGCCGCGCGGCGTCACCTTGACGCTGCCTTCTTCGATCGTCAGGGTCACGTCATCCGTCGCGGTGAACGAACGGGTGCCTTTCGGCCCCTTCACCTCGATGGTCTGACCCTTCACTTCGGCGGTCACGCCCTGGGGCAGTTCGACCGGCTTTTTACCAATCCGAGACATCCTGCCCTCCTTAGAACACGGTGCAGAGGACTTCGCCGCCAACGTTGGCGTTGCGAGCCGCTGCGTCC
>JAGPGI010000366.1 GCA_018056045.1 Paracoccus sp. (in: a-proteobacteria) | reverse complement strand
TGATCGACCTTGCGAAGCTGCGGGTGAACATGGAGCGCATTCAGTATCTGCGCGAACGCTCGGGCGTAAAATGCCTGCTCGCGCTGAAATGCTTTGCGACATGGTCGGCCTTTGACTTCATGCGGCCCTTTATGGACGGCACCACCTCGTCCTCGCTGTTCGAGCTGCGGCTGGGACATGAGGAATTCGGCGGCGAGACGCATGCCTATTCCGTCGGCTGGGCGGATCATGAAATCGACGAGGCGCTGGGTTACGCCGACAAGATCATCTTCAACAGCCTTGGCCAGCTGGACCGCTTCGGCGCCAAGGCGGCGGCGCGCGGCATCGCCATGGGCCTGCGCCTGAACCCGCGCTTTTCGACCAGCGGCTTTGATCTGGCCGACCCGGCCCGGCCCTTCTCGCGCCTTGGCGAATGGGATCTGCCGCGGCTGGAATCGGCGCTGGACCGCATTTCCGGGGTGATGATCCATTACAACTGCGAAAACGGCGATTTCGACCTGTTCGATGCCCAGCTTTCGCGGATCGAGGCCGAATTCGGCGGTTTTCTGGCGAAACTCGACTGGGTCAGCCTTGGCGGCGGCATCCATTTCACCGGCGACGGCTATCCGCTGGACCGCCTTGCCGACCGGCTGCGCGCCTTCTCGGAAAAATTCGGCGTCCAGGTGTTTCTGGAACCCGGCGAGGCCAGCATCACCAAGACGGCCTCGCTGGAGGTGACCGTCCTTGACGTGATCCATAACGGCAAGGACGTGGCCATCGTCGACAGCAGCATCGAGGCCCATATGCTGGACCTTTTGATCTATCGCGAAACCGCGAAGCTGCCGCAGGACGGAGATCACGCCTATCAGATCGCCGGCAAGACCTGCCTTGCGGGCGATATTTTCGGCGAGGGGCGGTTCCCGCAGCCCCTGCAAATCGGCGACCGCATCAGCATTGCCGATGCCGCCGGCTATACGATGGTCAAGAAGAACTGGTTCAACGGCGTCGCCATGCCCGCCATCGCCATCCGCGAGGAAAACGGAACGATCCGCGAGGTCCGCCGGTTTTCCTATGACGACTATAAATCCAGCCTGTCCTGAGGGCCTTCCTCGGGCGTAGCCAACCCTTTCCTCTGCCCTGAAAAGGAGACTGAATTGGCCAAGAACGTGCTCATCATCGGCGCCGGTGGCGTCGCCCAGGTGGTCGCGCATAAGGTGGCGCAGAACGCGCAGGAATTCGGCACGCTGCATATCGCCAGCCGAACCGTCGCCAAAGCGGACAAGATCATCGCGAGCATTCGTGAAAAGGGCCATCAGGTCGAATTCAGCGCGCATCCGCTGGATGCGATGGACAGCACGGCCGTGGCCGCGCTGATCCGCAGGATCGACGCCCATATCGTCATCAACGTCGGCTCGTCCTTCGTCAACA
This sequence comes from Paracoccus sp. (in: a-proteobacteria), assembly GCA_018056045.1. Classification (GTDB taxonomy): domain Bacteria; phylum Pseudomonadota; class Alphaproteobacteria; order Rhodobacterales; family Rhodobacteraceae; genus Paracoccus. Next base: position 2,035 of record JAGPGI010000366.1, on the reverse strand, counting down.
TGACCGTGCTGGATGGCTGCATCGAGGCCGGCGCCGCCTATCTGGACACCGCCATCCACGAGGACCCGGCCAAGGTCTGCGAAACCCCGCCATGGTATGGCAATTACGAATGGAAACGCCGCGAGGCGGTCGAAAAGGCCGGCATCACCGCGATCCTTGGCGCCGGCTTCGATCCCGGCGTGGTCAACGCCTATGCCCGTCTGGCCGAGGACGAATATTTCGACAAGATCGACTCGATCGACATCGTCGACATCAACGCGGGCAGCCATGGGCGCTGGTTTGCCACGAATTTCGACCCGGAAATCAACTTCCGCGAATTCACCGGCACGGTCTATAGCTGGCAGGGCGGCGAATGGCGCCAGAACAAGATGTTCGAGGTCGGCCGCGAATGGGATCTGCCCGTGGTAGGCAAGCGCACCGCCTATCTCTGGGGCCATGACGAAGTGCACAGCCTGTCCGCGCGCTACAAGGACGCCGATGTGCGCTTCTGGATGGGTTTCGGCGAACATTACATCAATGTCTTCACCGTCCTGCAAAACCTTGGCCTGCTGTCGGAACAGCCGGTGAAAACCGCCGAGGGGCTTGAGGTCGTGCCCCTGAAACTGGTCAAGGCCGTGCTGCCCGACCCCGCCAGCCTTGCCCCGGACTATGAGGGCAAGACCTGCATCGGCGATCTGGTCAAGGGCACCCAGAACGGCCAGCCCGGCGAGGTGTTCATCTATAACGTCGCCGATCACAAGGACGCCTGGAACGAGGTAGGCAGCCAGGGCATCAGCTATACCGCCGGCGTGCCCCCGGTCGCCGCCGCCATTCTGGTCGCGCGCGGCACCTGGGACGTCAAGCGCATGGTCAATGTCGAGGACCTGCCCGCCCGCCCCTTCCTTGAGCTGCTGGGCGATCTGGGCCTGCCCACCCGCGTCATCGACGCGACCGGCGATCACCCGATCTGAGCCGGCCCCATCTGACCTGATCCGACCTGCCAGAAATGACAGGCCCGCCCGGGGGAACCCCGTCGCGGGCCTTGTCGTTTCTGACCTGCGAACAGGAGGACCGGTGCATGACGCCTGACAACAAACACCCACATATGTTTCCAAGTTCGGCCGGCGCGACCCGGCCCACCGTCGGCACCGTCGCCAACTGGGCGGTGATCGGCATCTTTCTGATCCTGCTCTTCGGCTTCTTCGCGCAGGCCCGAAACTTCCTGATGCCGGTGACGCTGGCGATCCTTTTGTTCTTTGTCTTCATCCCCTTCCGCCGGTTGATGGAGCGGCTGGGCGTCAGTGCCACCGTCACCGCCGCCATCGTCTCGCTGGGGCTGGTCGTTTCGGTGGTGGTGATCGGCTTTCTGGTCTCGGGCCCGGTGAACCGGCTGATCGAGAACGCACCCCAGATCTCGACCCGGCTGGAACAGCGCCTGACCGAGATTCGCCAGAATTTCCGCGGCATCGAACGCGCCGCCGAAAAGCTCGATGAGATCACCGGCGGCGGCGACAGCCCCGATGCCCCGCCCGGCGCACCCGGCGCGCAGACCCCGGACGCCACGCTGACCGGCACGCTGAGCAGCCCCGCCCCTCCGGGCCAGCCTGCCCAGCCGGATCAAAGGATCGAGGTTCAGGTCCAGACCACGCCCGAGACCTCGACGCTTGCCAGCGTGCTGAACCTTGGCCCGGCCTTTGTCGGACAGATCATCTTCACGCTGTTCTTGCTGTTCTTCCTGATTTCCTCGGGCGACCTGATCTATCTCAAGATCGTGCAAAGCTTTGACACGATGCGCGAAAAGCGCGCCGCCTATCTGGCCTTGCGCGAGATCGAGGACAGTCTGGGCACCTATCTGGGCGCCATCACCCTGATCAATGCCTGTCTGGGCGTCGCGGTCGGTCTGGCCATGTGGGCCTGGGGCATGCCCAGCCCGTTCCTGTTCGGGCTGGCGGCGTTCCTGTTGAATTATGTGCCCTATCTGGGCTCGGTCACCGGGGTCATCGTCGCGGCGCTGATCGCGCTTTTCGTCTATGACGATCTGTTCACGCCGCTGATG
>JAGPGI010000365.1 GCA_018056045.1 Paracoccus sp. (in: a-proteobacteria) | reverse complement strand
GGTGCCCGGCGTGAAATCGCGGGCGGAGACGTTCTGATCGACGGCGGGGTCATCCTCGCCGTCGGCACGAACCTTTCCTCCGAGGGCGCCGAGATCGTCAATGCCCGGGGCTGCGTCGTCACCCCGGGCTTTGTGAACACCCATCACCACCTGTTCCAGACCCTGACCCGCGCCGTGCCCGCCGCACAGGACGCGGCGCTGTTCGGCTGGCTCAGGACGCTTTACCCGATCTGGGGCCGCATGGGGCCGGATGACATCCGCCTGTCCACCCAGATCGGCCTTGCCGAACTGGCGCTGTCGGGCTGCACCTGCTCGTCGGACCATCTTTACCTGTTCCCGAACGGCGCGCGGCTTGACGACAGCATCGAGGCCGCCTCGGAAATCGGCATCCGCTTCACCGCCACCCGCGGCGCCATGTCGATCGGCGAAAGCAAGGGCGGCCTGCCCCCCGACGCGCTGGTCGAGGATGAGGCCGCGATCCTCAGGGACAGCGAACGCCTGATCGCCGCCTTCCACGACCCGAACCCCGGCGCCATGGTCCAGGTGGCGCTTGCGCCCTGCTCGCCCTTCTCGGTCAGCCGGGAACTGATGCGCGACGCCGCCATCCTCGCCCGCGACAAGGGCGTGCGCCTGCACACCCATCTGGCCGAAAATGACGAGGATATCGCCTATTCGCTGGAAAACTTCGGTATGCTGCCGGGCGATTACGCCGAAAGCCTCGGCTGGACCGGCGACGATGTCTGGCACGCGCATTGCGTGAAACTGTCGAACAAGGAAATCGACCTTTTCGCCCGAACCGGCACCGGGGTCGCGCATTGCCCCTGCTCGAACGCGCGGCTTGCCTCGGGGATCGCGCCCGTCCGGCAGATGCGCGACGCGGGTGTCCCGGTCGGGCTTGGCGTCGATGGCTCGGCCTCGAACGATTGCAGCCATCTCGGGCTTGAGGCGCGCCAGGCCATGCTGGTCGCCCGGCTCAAGGACGGCCCCGCCGCCATGGGCGCGCGCGAGGCGCTGGAGATCGCCACATTGGGCGGCGCCCGCGTCCTTGGCCGCAGCGATATCGGCGCGCTGGAACCCGGAAAACGTGCCGATCTGGTGCTGTGGGACGTCTCGGAACTGCCCACGGCCGGCCAATGGGACCCGGTCGCGGCGCTGATCTTCTGCGCCCCGATCCGCCCCCGCGCCGTCTATGTCGAAGGCCGCGCCGTGGTCGACGACCACCGCCTGCTGAGCGCTGATACGAACCGCCTGCACGACCAGGCCCGCGCCGCCATCACCCGCCTCGCGAACTGATCACGAAAGGAAGCCCGCATGCCCGGCTATCTCACCACTCATGTCCTCGACACCGCCAATGGCACCCCGGCGCAGGGCATGCGCATCGAACTCTGGCGCCTCGACGGCGACCGCCGCCTGATCGCCGAAACCGCTACCAATCATGACGGCCGCACCGACGGCCCGATCCTGCCCGAAACCAGCTTCGAGACCGGCGAATACGAGCTGGTCTTCCATGTCGGCGCCTGGCTCGACGCCATCGGCCACAAGGCCGCCGAGCCGCGCTTTCTCGATCAGGTGCCGCTGCGCTTCGGCATGTCCGAACAGGACCACTACCATGTGCCGCTGCTGATCTCGCCCTATGGCTACTCGACCTATCGGGGCAGCTGACCGGCTTCTTTCATGTATAAATATCCAGAACGCGGCCCGGGACGGTTCGGATAAACCGACCGGGCACTTCGACATGAGCATGGCGGCTTGGGCATATGCCCGACCGCCATACCGCTTTGCGAACATGTCGCCGCCGACGGCCAAACGCCGCCTTTCGCAAAGAGCTCATCTGCGCCCCCCTGCTTGATGTCCATGGCCAGCTTCAGCGCGGCGAAGGCGTGACCCATATCGTCGCGCATGGGCTGGGTGAGCGCTCCGGGCGGGATGCAGACAGGCTTTGCCCCTCAACCCGTTGTGCTGCTTGCGAAAGCGCCATCATGGGTGCAAGCTTGACCCAAGGGCAGGAGGAAGCGATGAACGGACCGGCGACAGAGCGCAGGACGCTCGACGCGGCCGAAATGGGCGTGCTCGCGCATCTTTACCGGGGCGAGGTCTATCGTTCGACCATCTGGCGCACCCGGCTGGACACCACGACAAACTGGTCGGTGGTGACGCTTGGGGTGGCGCTGTCGATCACCTATTCCTCGCCTCAGGCCTCGCCGCTGCCGCTGGTGCTGGTCGGCATCCTGATCATCTTTTTCCTGATGCTCGAGGCGCGGCGCTATCGTTACTTCAACGTCTGGCGCGCGCGCTGCCGCTGGATCGAACTGAACTTCGTCGCACCCCTGCTGCGCGAGGGCGACCTGCATCTGGAAAGGCACTGGCAGGACCGGCTGGCCGACGACTATCTGCATCCGCGCTATCATGTCAGCATGTGGACGGCGATCGGGCGGCGCATCCGGCGCAACTATTTCTGGATCCTGCTCATCCAGACCGTGGCCTATCTGGGCAAGCTGATGGTGCATCCAACGTCCGTCACCTCATTTGCCGAGCTGCTCGACCGCGCCGCCATCGGCCCGATCCCAGGCTGGTTCGTGCTGCTGGCGGGCGGCACCTATTGCGCAAGCTGGGGCCTGATCGCCATCGCCAGCGCGCGCCTCGACGCCGCGCGCGCCAGAAAGCGTCACGATCCGCTGGGCATGGGCTGACCAGCGTCTTTCAGGGCCGCATACGCAAAAACCGCGCCCTTTGCGGGGCACGGCTCTGCATAGTCCCAGACAGGCAGATCTTACTTGATCTTGCCTTCCTTGTACTCGACATGCTTGCGCACAACCGGGTCATACTTGTTGACCGTCATCTTTTCGGTCATCGTGCGGGCATTCTTCTTGGTGACATAGAAATGCCCGGTCCCGGCCGTCGAGTTCAGACGGATCTTGATCGTCGTCGGCTTCGCCATCTTGTTCGCTCCTGCTGCGGGGCAAGGCGCAAGACGCGGTCCCCGTGGAATCTCTTGGAAGCTGCCTTTTAGCGGTCAGAGGGGCGAAGTCAACCGCGAATCTGGGGGTTTTTACCGCCTTTCGGCGAGAAAACCGGCCGCGACCGGCGTTGAATTAAACAGGTGGCGAAACAGCATATTGCGACCAGGCCCAGGGGAAACGCGCGGATGGCCTGTAAGCCGGATTTTGTTCCGGGGTTGCCCCCTTCGATGACCATTCCTCTGGCCCCGCCATTGCTGACGGGATCTAGCTGCCAACCCGGACCTTCTGGGGCGAAAGCAGCCCTGCCTTGCGGCGCGAGGTCCCTATTCGGCATTGCTCCCGGTGGGGCTTGCCTTGCCGGGCCTGTTACCAGCCCCGCGGTGGGCTCTTACCCCACCGTTTCACCCTTACCCATGCAAGCATGGGCGGTCTCTTCTCTGTGGCGCTTTCCCTGGGGTTGCCCCCGCCGGGCGTTACCCGGCAC
>JAGPGI010000364.1 GCA_018056045.1 Paracoccus sp. (in: a-proteobacteria) | reverse complement strand
TGGTTCAGGGGTGCTTCGGCATAACCAGGGGGCATCATGCTTCCTTTGCTGGCTGGGCGGTTGCGCCCGGAAGGGCGAAGGGGTAAGGTAGCGAGTGGAAATTTCCAAGCAGGTAGTGCCATGACCACGAGCTTCACGCCGCGCATTTTCTCCGGCATCCAGCCTTCGGGCGGATTGACGCTGGGCAATTATCTGGGCGCGCTGAAACGCTTTGCCGAATATCAGGGCAAGGGCGCCGAGACGATCTATTGCGTCGTCGACCTGCATGCGATCACCGTCTGGCAGGATCCCGAGAAACTGCGCCACAACACCCGCGAGGTGGCGGCGGCCTTCATGGCCGCGGGCGTGGACCCCGAGGTCTCGGTCCTGTTCAACCAAAGCCAGGTTGCCCAGCACGCCGAACTTGCGTGGCTTTTCAATACGGTCGCCCGCGTCGGCTGGATGTACCGGATGACCCAGTTCAAGGACAAGGCCGGCAAGAACAGCGAAAATTCCAGCCTTGGCCTGCTGGCATATCCGTCGCTGATGGCCGCCGACATTCTGGCCTATCACGCCACCGCCGTCCCGGTGGGCGACGATCAGAAACAGCATCTGGAGCTGACCCGCGACATCGCCGCCAAGTTCAACCACGATTACGGCGTGAACTTCTTCCCGATCACCGAGCCGCTGATCGAGGGCACCGCGACCCGCGTCATGTCCCTGCGCGACGGCAGCAAGAAGATGTCGAAATCCGACCCTTCGGATGCGACGCGCATCAACCTGACCGACGACGCCGACACCATCGCCCAGAAAATCCGCAAGGCCCGCACCGATGCCGATCCCCTGCCCGCCACGATGGAGGGGCTGAAGGACCGCCCCGAGGCCCGCAATCTGGTCAATATCTACGCAGCCCTGTCGGGCGAGACAGGCGATCAGGTTCTGGCCCGCTTCGAGGGTCAGGGCTTTGGCGCCTTCAAGCCGGCTCTGGCCGAGGTCGCCGTCGAGGTGCTGGCCCCGATCACCGAGCGGATGAGCCGCTTCATGGCCGACCCGGCCGAGATCGACCGGCTGCTGGGCCGAGGTTCGGAGCAGGCGCGCGCCATCGCCGGGCCCATCGTCCAGCGCACCAAGGATATCATGGGCATGATCGGCGCCCGCTAAGGGCGGCTTTCGGTGAAACACCGGCGGGACGGCCCCAGCGTGCCGCACCCCGCCCAAGACGGGTGGCGACATGAGCGACCAGTTGTCCAGAATGCTCGGCGAAAGGCCCTGGCTGCTTGCTGACGGGGCGACCGGGACCAATCTTTACAATATGGGGCTGGTCCATGGTCAGGCTCCGGATCTGTGGAACGAAAGCCAGCCCGACAAGGTGCGGGCGCTCCACAGCCAGATGATGGCCGCGGGCGCCGACATCATCCTGACCAACAGCTTTGGCGCCAATGCCACCCGGCTGCGTCTGGCCGGTGCGCAGGACCGCGTCCGCGAGCTGAACCGCACCGCCGCCCGCCTTGCGCGCGAAGCCGCGCAGTCCGCCCGCCGCGCGGTGGTGATCGCAGGCTCGATCGGCCCCACGGGCGAGATCATGGCCCCGATCGGCCGCCTGACCGAGACAGAGGCGACGGCGATCTTCACCGAACAGGCCGAGGGGCTGAAAGAGGGCGGCGCCGATATCCTGTGGATCGAGACCGTCAGCAGCATCGAGGAAATGCGCGCCGCCGCCCGTGCCGCGCAGGCTGTCGGCATGCCCTGGTGCGGCACCATGAGCTTTGAGCCGGGCGGGCGCAGCATGATGGGGGTGACGCCGCCGCAGCTTGCCTCGCTGATCGACCGCCTGCCCTTTCCGCCCATCGCCTACGGCGCCAATTGCGGCACGGGCCCGGCCGAGCTGCTGATGGCGATGACCGGCTTTGCCGCTTCGGGGAATGAGCGTCCGCTGATCGCCAAGCCCAATGCCGGGGTGCCGCGCTATCAGGATGGCGGGCTGATCTATGATGCGACACCGCCGGTCATGGCAGAGTTCGCGGTGCTCGCCCGCGATCTGGGGGTGCGGCTGATCGGCGGCTGCTGCGGCACCACGCCCGCGCATCTGGACGCCATGCGCAAGGCCCTGATCGAGGCCCCCCGCAACCCGCGCCCCAATGCCGAGACCATCTCGGCCCGGATCGCGCAGGCAATGGCGCAAAGCGGCAGCGCGGACGACTAGACTAGAACAGCGAAAGCTGATCCCCGGCGTGCGGTGGCGGTCCGAAACGGCTGCAATCCAGAGCCTCAAGCCGGCTTTCCAGCCCCAGCCGCCTGCGCGCCAGCCGAAATCGCTGGTGCATCAGCTCGGCCTCATGCCCCTCGCCGCGCATGCGGTCGCCAAAGCGCGGGTCATTGTCGCGCCCGCCGCGCATGGCCTGCACCTGCGACATGACATGCGCAGCCTTGCCGGGATGGTGGCGCTCGAGCCAGTCGCGAAACAGCGGCGCCACTTCATGCGGCAGGCGCAGGGGGATCATGCTGGCGGCCATCGCCCCGGCGTCACGGGCGGCCTGCAGGATGCGCTCGATCTCATGGCCGGTCAGGACCGGGATCACCGGTGCCACCATCACCCGCACCGGCACGCCCGCATCCGCCAGACAGCGGATCATCCGCAACCGGGTCGCGGGCGCGGGGGCGCGCGGCTCCATCTGCCGGGCCAGATCCGCGTCCAGCGTGGTGATCGAGATGCCGACCGCCGCCTGCCCCTTTGCCGCCATCGCACCCAGCAGGTCAGCGTCGCGCATCACCGTCGCGCCACGCGTCACCAGCGCCACCGGATGGTTCCAGTCATGCAACACCTGCAGGCAGCCGCGCATGATGCCCAGTTTCGACTCGATGGGCTGATAGGGGTCGGTATTGGTGCCAAAGGCCAGCACCGCCACCCGATAGCTGCGCCGCCCGATCTCGGCCGCCAGCACCTCGGGCGCATTGGGCTTGGCGGTGATTTTCGTTTCAAAGTCCAGCCCGGGCGACAGGCCCAGATAGGCGTGGCTGGGGCGCGCGAAGCAATAGATGCAGCCATGCTCGCAGCCCCGATAGGGATTGACCGAGCGGTCAAAGGGCACATCGGGCGAGCTGTTGCGACTGATGATCGAGCGGGCGCGTTCTTCGCTGATCTCGGTGCGCAGCAGGCTTTGCTCATCGGGGATGTCCCAGCCGTCATGCTCGCGCTCGGTCCGGTAGGGCTCGAACCGGGCGGCGGGGCGCGAGTCGGCGCCACGCGCGCGCAGGATCTCATCGGGGTTTCGGGGCGGCAGGGTCATGCCATCAATCTAGAACATTACAAGAACACGCGCCAGAGACAGAGCCGTTTCAGCGATTTTACACCGCTTTCGTCGCGTTATGGCTGCAAAAGCCCAAAGCGAGGCCTTTTCCGATCCGGCGTGACGCGTCATATTGAAGGCAACGGAGGATGACATGCCGCTGCCGCATTTCCTGTTGATGATCCTTG
>JAGPGI010000363.1 GCA_018056045.1 Paracoccus sp. (in: a-proteobacteria) | reverse complement strand
GCGCTGGAAGGCTTCACCATGTTCGCGCTGAACCAGGGCGAGGTCTGCACCTGCCCCTCGCGCGCGCTGATCCAGGAATCCATCTATGACCGCTTCATGGAACGCGCCCTGAAACGGGTCGAGGCGATCAAGCAGGGCGACCCGCGCGCCGCCGACACCATGATCGGCGCGCAGGCATCATCCGAGCAGAAGGAAAAAATCCTCAGCTACATGGATATCGGCCGCAAGGAGGGCGCCGAAATCCTGACCGGGGGTCAGGCCGCCGATCTTGGGGGCGAGCTGTCCGAGGGCTATTACATCCAGCCCACCGTGTTCCGTGGCGACAACAAGATGCGGATATTCCAGGAAGAAATCTTCGGCCCCGTGGTCTCGGTCACCACCTTCAAGACCAAGGAAGAAGCCATCGAAATCGCCAATGACACGCTCTACGGCCTCGGCGCCGGGGTTTGGAGCCGCGAGGCGAACACCTGCTACCGCGCCGGTCGCGCGCTCAAGGCGGGCCGCGTCTGGACCAACTGCTACCACGCCTATCCCGCCCATGCGGCCTTCGGCGGCTACAAGCAATCGGGCATCGGGCGCGAAAACCACAAGATGATGCTAGACCATTATCAGCAGACCAAGAACCTGCTGGTCAGCTATAGCACGAAGAAACTGGGCTTCTTCTGAAATCAGATGCGGAGGGGCACGACCCTCCGCAATTTCACGTTAATCATATGAATTAAAAGGAAATACTTCATGGCGAAGATGATGAAAGCCGCCGTCGTGCGCGAATTCGGCAAGCCCTTGTACATCGAGGACGCGCCGATCCCCGAACCCGGCCCCGGTCAGATTCAGGTCAAGATCGAGGCCTGCGGCGTCTGCCACACCGACCTGCACGCGGCCCACGGCGATTGGCCGGTCAGGCCGAACCCGCCCTTCATTCCGGGTCACGAAGGGGTGGGATTTGTCTCGGGCGTGGGCGCGGGCGTCAAGAATGTGAAGGAAGGCGACCGGGTCGGGGTGCCGTGGCTGTATACCGCGTGCGGACATTGCGAACATTGCCTCGGCGGATGGGAAACCCTGTGCGAAAGCCAGCAGAACACCGGCTATTCGGTGAATGGCGGTTTCGCCGATTACGTCGTCGCAGATCCGAACTATGTCGGCCATCTGCCCGCGAATATCGGCTTCGTCGAGATCGCGCCGGTCCTGTGCGCGGGGGTGACGGTCTATAAGGGCCTGAAGATGACCGATACCAAGCCCGGCGATTGGGTGGCGATTTCGGGGATTGGCGGGCTGGGGCATATGGCGGTGCAATATGCCCGCGCCATGGGGCTGCGCGTGGCGGCGGTCGATATCGACCCTTCGAAACTGGCGCTGGCGCAAGAATTGGGCGCTGAACTGACCGTCAATGCGATGGAACAGGACCCCGGCGCCTATCTGAAGCAGCAGGTGGGCGGCATGCACGGCGTGCTGGTCACGGCGGTGTCGCGCCCGGCCTTTGCACAGGCGCTTGGCATGGCGCGGCGCGGGGGCACCATCGCGCTGAACGGGCTGCCGCCGGGGGATTTCCCGCTGCCCATCTTCGATACGGTGCTGAACGGGCTGACCATTCGCGGCTCCATTGTCGGCACCCGGCTGGACCTGCAGAAATCGCTGGATTTCGCCGCTGCCGGGCTGGTCCACGCCCATACCGCCCCCGCGCGGCTGGACGACATCAACGACATTTTCGCGAAGATGCAGGCCGGCAAGATCGACGGCCGCATCGTTCTGGACCTGTCGATGTGATAGGATCGGGCCACCGGCAAGCGCGTGGCCCGTCAACAAAAGGGGAAGGCCATGTCCACCGTCACCGCCACACCCGCCGCCCTGACCCTTCTGGCCGAGATCGTGGCCGACCACGGCCCGGTCCTGTTTCACCAGTCGGGCGGCTGCTGCGATGGCTCCTCACCCATGTGCTACCCGCAAGGGGATTTCCGCATCGGCGCGCGCGACGTGTTGCTGGGGCAGATCGGCGATGCGCCCTTCTACATCTCGGCCTCGCAATACGAGACCTGGAAACATACCGACCTGATCATCGACGTGGTGGCCGGTCGCGGCGGCATGTTCAGCCTGGATAACGGGCGCGAAAAGCGCTTCCTGACCCGGTCCGAGCTTTGCGCCGTCCCGCCTCAGTCCGCCGGGGAATAGCCGCGCCGCATCTTGGCGCGCAGCAGCGTCTGGGTCAGGGCGCGCGCCTCGGCTTCGGTCGCGCACCAGCAGGGCAGGCTTTGCCCGCGCGTCCCGATGCGCCCCCAATGACGGATGATCTGGATGCCGCCGAACAGGTCGGGGCTGGCCTCGATCCGGTAGAAGCGGCGCATGTTCTGGGCCGGCGCGATCCGGGTCAGCAGGGTCATGGCGCCGACCACAGGCGGAACCGGCGGGTGCCGGTCACCTCGCGGATCAGCCCCGTGCCGTGCAGCCGCGCCAGCACCCGCTCGGCCGTATCGCGCGAGGCGCCGATCTGCTGCGCGACCATCTCGGTCGTCATCAGCGGCGTGGCGCGCAGCGCGGCGATCACACGGGCGGGGGCGCAGCCTTTCAGATGGGCAACTTCAGTCTGGGCACGGGCGGCCCAGCCGTCCAGGCGCAGCGCTTCGGCACGGGCATGGCGGGCACCGGCGGCCACCGCGTCCAGCCAGCGGTCCAACCGCGCGGCGACGCTGCCGCCCTGCGACCGCCAGACCCGCCGCCCGGCCTGACCCATGGGCGCGAAGGGCAGGGCAGTCAGATCGGCGGCGGCGATGCGGGCGGCAAACGTCGCGGCCTCGGCCACGTCCTCGGGGTCGGACAGCCCGGCCAGCGGCCACAGCGCCACCGCCATCGCGGCGCGCGTCAGCGGGTGCAGGGCGGCATCGTCCAGCCGCAACAGCAGTTCGCGCGCGGTGGCATCGAAGGCATCGCCGGTGGCGCGCCCGGCCGGGGCCGCGTGATCCACACGGTGCAGGCCCAGAAAGGCGCGCAATTGCTGCGGATCGGCCTGCCCCTCCAGCCGGCGCAACGCCCAACGCGCCTTGGCCAGCACCTGCGGATCCGATCCGGCCCGCGCGGCCATCAGGTCGCGGCCGATCTCCTCGCGCGGCAGCGGCGTCCCTTCGGTCCACAGCATCGCCTCGACCTCGGCCAAGGCCAGCCTGCGGATCATGCCCACATCGCCATCCAGTGTCGCTTCCAGCGCGCCGAGGGCCTGCGCCGCCCGCGCCAGCTTCACCGCCAGCCCGGACTGCGCCGCGCGCCAATCGCGCGCATCGTCCAGCCGCACCGGCTGGGGCGATAGGTCGTCATCGGGCAGAAACCATGGCTCTTCCATCATGGGGGCAGCATAACAAACTGGAACGAAATGGGAATCTGTCAGTTTTTATGATTACTCATGTACTTGACCCGCGCCGGGTGGGGGCATAGCACCGACAGGACGCTGCCCCCCATTTGCATGCACAGGCC